>JAZFRP010000032.1:0-3877 GCA_036445715.1 Candidatus Humimicrobiaceae bacterium
CTGATCTCCAGAATATCTTCCATTTTTTTGATCAAGACATATTTTCCTATGGTAAATTCCTGTACCTGGGTAAGTTCATAACCTTCACTACTCTCATATTCCCCCTTTATCTCGATCTGATAATCCCCGATTTCCTCCAGTTCCTCAAGTATGGTGCTGTAAATACCATCTGAAGCTTCCAGGTCACCGTTTATTATCTCTCCATTATCCAGAAGTTCTCCACCAATACCGGCACCATCGGGGCCTGATAAAGTATAGCTGAAATCGCCTTCAGTAGAATCCTCAAAATTTGCATATATTTTTGTAGGAGAACCTGCAACTATATTGTTTTCGATTGTTAAGAATATATCCTTTAATACCGGTTGATAGTCAGTTACTGTAAATACTGTTTCTTTAAGTGAGCTAGAACCTGTCGGTTTGTGTTCGATTAATAATTCTACCAGATAATCCCCTGGTCCTGATAATTGATCGAACATATTATTAAAGATCCCGTCTTCCCCTACAGGATCATCTTCTATTCCATCATCAGTAAGTTCCATCCACCCTGTTGCGGGCATATCAGGATTTTTGACCTTAAAGGATAACTCAAAATCAGATGGATCTATCTCTCCCGATATTTCCTCGATTCCTGAGAGCTCTACAGAGATGGGGATCTTTGAGTCCATAAAGTACACTGCTTTTACCGGATCAAGAAGTTTCATCCTAACAAGGTCGAGAGCAAATACCAGATCGCCGTTTATTTCATAATCCCATCCGCCCTGTACCGGCTCTTCTATAACATTTATCACATATGAATCATCCCTTATTTCTCGGATATCCTGCAGTTCCGCATCATCCGGAGGAGTGATCTTAATGTCAGGGTTTTTAATATCCTCATTTGATACAGAAATAGCAATTAATTTACCGACATAGCCTTGTACAGGTATTGAGCCTATGAGTTTCTCGCCCTCCTGCTGCTTATCAGTGAAAATAAAAACACTGGTGATATATTTAAAAATCTCAAGGTATATGTCCCTTATGTCTGATGCTGTCTCAGATCTCCATAATTTTGCCTCGGTTATGGTGGCTATTTTTTCAAGTATTTCTATATTTGCCTCACCGGTGAAAGCAATTGGGAATATTTGCATTTTATCTTCCTGGTATTCATAACACAGGTTTAATAATTCTTCTTTATACTCTTCAAGATATTCCTCCATCCTACTTTCAGCAGTATCAGGTTTGGAATCAATCTGGTCATCTTCTGATTCGGATACCTTGTCATCCCCGGTTACAGGTTCCTCCAGGACGACATCCGGTTCAGCTGTACCATTACTGTTCTCGTCTGCATTTATATCATCCCTCGAAGGAGGTTCCGGTTTTTCCTTTGGCCCATCATCACCTTCCCTTATTTCATCAGGTATGGGTATATCATCTATGCCGAGATCCCCATCTGTTAAGAATATTATTATAGTCTTGTTTCTTTTCACCCTTTCATCAAGCATAGCTTTGACATCTTCCAGGGCAAGTTTCATGTCGGTAAGTGCCTGATTGCTTTTAATACTGGAAATTGCTTCCATGATCTCGGTTTTATTTTTTACGATCTCTGAAGGTTCAATATATATATTTGTTTTCTCCCCGAACCCGACAACTGCCACCCTATTCCCTTTTGTCAGGATCTCGTTTAACTCTATGAACAGTTTTGCAGCATCTATCCTTTTATTTTCGGGATCGTTTTGTTCCATACTGCCTGATTCGTCCAACATCAGTATAAAATCAAATGAAGAATCATTTGAAGAAAAATTATTTTCTAAAGCCCAGGCAAAACCATATCCGAAAGAAAGCACAAGTAAAGGGATGAGTGCGACGACCATAATAATCTTATTAGTTATACTTCTATTTTTCATTAAAACCTTTTTTTATTATTAATAATTTACACAATAAGGACCGATTAAACTATATTGTCATAAACGCTTTATTATGCCCTCCGAAACACTATGGTTTTGGTAATAATATCCTATCATCGAATTAATTATTTTCAATGTTTTTATAAATATTCATCAATGTTTGAAATTATTCCTTCACCTGATCAATAAAAATAGAAACACTGGTTCAGCGAATTATTATTTTTTCTTTTTATTATAATTACGGAGTGAAAACGATCAAGAAACTTGCCGGATCTTTAAAAAAATTAAAAATATTTTCAATTTACTATTGACAAATTTTTGAAGATTTGATAAATTAAATATTACTTTAGAACAGAAGGCAACGTCTAGAATTTAGTTAAAATCTAAGTTTGAAAGAACTTAAATAGTAAACCGGATTTTGGAAAGTCCCTTAGAAAAGTTCTAATTTAGGACTCCAAGGAGTTGATTAACCTAAGGTGCAAACTATGGTAAAAGATTACTTGGAGTTTTATTTTTGTCCACAATCCTTATACCCTTTTTACTTAAAGATCAAATTAAAATCCGGGGTTTAAGAATCATTAGCTTGATTTGCCTGGTCCGTCCTGCCTGTCCTGAGAAGCAGTGTAAATCCAATAATAAAAAGTATTCCTATGCTCAATATGCCATACTTTAAGCCATGCTAATATATTGATCATGATCAATATATTTAAACTATATTCATAAATTATATTTATTTTATTGGCAAAATGATTATATAATTTAATCCTGGCACCTGGTAATAAATATTTAACTGTAAATATAGTAATATATTGAAATCCCGGGTGGAGATAAAAATATGAGGAGGCTGATAAATTGCCGGCTATTATCACGCATAGCTTTTTTGCGGAAGATACTTTAAGGAATATAAAAGACCTGATATTGAAAAATGAGATATCTTCCAGGATTGATCTTTTCTACCTGGGAGCACAGGGTCCTGACATATTCTTTTATTATAAGGCAAAACCCTGGATAAAATATGACGGTGTCGAAAAACTTGGCACTATAATGCATGAAAACCTGGTCGACACTTTTTTTAAAAATAGTTTTGATTATCTTGATGGTTTGAGAGGAAGTACCGGCTTTTACGATCTCTTGACCTATCTTGCAGGTTATTTGTGTCACTACTCCCTTGATAGAAAAACCCATCCATTGATCCACTATAGCGCAGGCATAGACAATGGCCTGACAAAAGCTACAAGGAAATATTATAATCATCATAGGAGACTTGAAAGCACTATAGACTATTTCTCACTATTAAAGAGAGGGATCGCTCCTGTGAGTTTTAAAAGTTTTGAGCTCATCTCTACAGGGAAAAGGTTTGAGCCTGTCCTTATAGACTATTATGTCTCTATGCTGGACAAAGTATACAATACAATGATCACTCCTAAACAGGTGACCTCGGCTATTCATGATATCTCCTCGGTGTTAAAAAATCTTTACGATCCATTAGGATTAAAATTTTTAATATACCGGTTGCTGGAACTAATAATGGGTACCCGGGATGAAATAACTTCTTCCATGATCCCACGCAGGCTCAAGAATGGAATGGACTATTTGAACCTTGACCACCGCAAATGGATACATCCATGCAATGCAGGCTACAGCTCGAATGAATCATTCTGGGACCTTTATGACAGGGCTCTTGATGAAGCGGATAAATTTATGAACTTCATATCAGGCTACCTGAAGAATGGCCATTTTTCCAATAATATATTAGACATGACAGGTAATATCTCATATTCTACAGGTATTGAGTGTGGTGATAGTAGTGAGCTTAAATATTTTGATTCGATTTACGATCAAGTCTAAGAATTATAACAGTCGGTGTCAAAATAGAAATTGCCGGATCCTGGTTTAATTCACCCAAATTGAGAGGTGAATAGATCCAGGGCAAACAGCAAAATATCCTGGGATCATTCTATATATTTATCAATGACCCGGGATGCTTTGTATCT
>JAZFRP010000033.1:0-3809 GCA_036445715.1 Candidatus Humimicrobiaceae bacterium
AATTGTTTTAATTGTACTGGCTGCTGTTAAATGAGAATAATTAAACAGTAATAGGCATTGCTAAAGCCTATTACTGTTTTTAAAATGCCTTTTTCCGCCACCGCTTTCTATTCTTCAAAAATATTGACACCTGTTATATAGTAGATTATATCGGTACCTTGAGTTCACAGTCGTTTAGATGAGAACTAATATTGAAGAAGATAATAGATACTAAAAAGTTAGATGATATGGAAAAGAAAGCTTTGCCTAAGGATGATATTTCCGGTTTGAACGGCCGTTATTCACGCCAGGTCCTCTTTGGACCTATCGGGACAAAGGGGCAGGAAATGCTGGCAGAAAGTAAGGTAGTCATCATCGGATCCGTCAGGTTCCTGAAGAAGCTGGTCAATGGAAAAATATACATCAAGTCTATTGCAGTGATCTTTGTATTCTTATTCATACTATCATCTCAGTTGATGAGCGGATGCACCATCATCGATACTGCAGGAGAATATCTTTATGGAAAGTTTTCCAGTGAGAAGGAAATGGATAAGGCCGTAGAGGTGGCCGGGGTGTTTTTTGACCTGCTGATAGAAGAGGATTACCGCCAGGCCTATAAATATATCAGTAGTTCCGATAAGGACCGTGGTGATGAGCAGGATTTTGTGGATGAATTTGATGATATTACAAAAATAATAGGAGCAGAAATAAATTGGATCGAGGTAAAGGGAAATATAGCACTTATGGGAGTCGATTTGCTCGATAGCTATGACGGGGAAGAAAAAATGTATAAGGATATTGAGGTATCATTGATAAAAGAAGAGGACGGAAGCTGGAAAGTCGTATTTTGGGAATAGGAAAGACCATAGAAATACAAAAGATCAAGGCATCGGGTCTCCGGGAAAAAAAGCAGGATATCATACCCGGGGAGCTGCTGTTAAATATATATATTAATGGTAGAAGAGTGTCAGTACTAAGCTGCTCACCTTTCGGGATAATAGAGCTTATTACCGGATATATTGTTTCCAATGGATATGCAGATGATTATGGGGATATAGAGCTTGTCAACCTGTGCCAAGATGAAAAGAATGGAGAAGGAGTCACAGGAGATGAAGGACCAGGTTTTCCAGGCATGATGTCTGCAAAAGTCCGGATAAAAGGATATGATAGTGCGGTTTCTCCGGGAGGGCCGGTACCGTATCTGTCAGCTGGTTGCGGCAGCCTGGATCCTGCTGTCATAGCAGAACTATTTAAGAAGAATCCAGATCTAAAATATAGTAAAGGAAGTATGACTGTTGATTATAAGATAATACTTGAGCTTGGCAAAAAGTTATTAGATAAGCAAAAACACAAGAAAGAATTCGGAGGTCTTCATTCTGCGGCGCTTTTTGATGGTGAAGGGAAAATACTCATAATAATGGAAGACCTGGGACGGCATAATTGTATAGATAAGATTTACGGACATATGTTGATAAATAATATTGCTGCAAAAGATAAAATGATCTTTTCTTCCGGAAGGGCGTCCCTGGACCTGGTATTTAAGGCTTCAAAGATGTCCGTTCCTATAATAATTACCAATTCTTCGGTTACATATAATGCAGCAGAAACTGCGCAAAAAGCCGGGCTTACCCTTATCGGCTATGCCCGCGGGAAAAGGTTTAATATATATAGTTGTCCTGAAAGGATAATATAAAGCAAGTTAGAAAGGCTCTATTTTGAAAGTACTATTTTTAGGAGATATCATAGGCAAACCCGGGAGGAATGCCCTGATAAGGAATCTTAACTCCCTGATCAGTGAAAATGAAGCAGATATGGTCATCGCAAATGGGGAAAATGCTGCAGGAGGAATAGGAATTTCTCCAGATGTATGTGACAGTCTTTTAAAATCGGGTGTCGATATAGTCACATCGGGAAACCATATTTTTAAGAAAAAAGAGATAATCGACTATCTTGACCTCGAACCCCGGCTGCTTAAACCTGCAAACTATCCACCTGATACTCCCGGTAAGGGATACGGTATTTATGAGATCGAAAACCTCGGCGGTATGAAAGTAGCTGTCATAAATATATGCGGGAGAGTATTTGTTGATTATCTTGATTGTCCATTCAGGACAATTGAAAGAATAATGGAACATATTAAGGGAGAGACCCCGATTATCATTGTAGATATACATGCTGAAGTCACATCCGAGAAAGTGGCAATGGGGTGGTTTCTTGACGGAAAGGTCAGTGCGGTCATAGGCACCCATACTCATATCCAGACAGCGGATGAGAGGGTATTGCCCGGAGGGACGGCATATATAACAGATACCGGGATGGTAGGTCCCAGAAATTCAGTTATAGGGGTAAAAAAGGAAAATATAATTAAAAGGTTTCTAACCCAGATGCCTCAGCAGTTTACGGTCTCTAAAGAAGATGTGTGGATAAATGGAGTAGTGATCGATATAGATGAAAAAACCGGTATGGCTAGAGAGATAATCAGGATAAATCGTGAAGCTAACAATGGTAATAAGTAAGAAAATGATAATTTGAATATAATAATATGGCAAAAAAACCTGACAGGATTATTGAACAAGAGGGGAGCTTTAGAGCAGAGAAAACAGTGCTTGAAGCCATCAGGGATTTCAATATGCTCCAAAATGGCGATAGTGTACTGATCTCGATATCCGGAGGACCTGATTCAACTTTTTTAACTCATATGCTTTATCGGCTCAGGGATGAATTCAACCTGACACTTTTCGGTTTTTGTCTTGATCATATGACCAGGAATGGAAGATCTGCCCTGGACGCGGTATTTGTTAAAAAATTGTGCAAAAAGCTGGATATAAGGCTTTTTAGTGAAAAGATCGATGCCGGGAAATGGTCCAAAGCAAATAAGCTTTCCTTTCAAGCCGGGGCAAGAAAATTAAGGATGAGCAGGTTGGAAGAGATCTCTGGGAAATATAATATTGCCAGGATAGCAGTCGGGCATAATGCAGATGATAATATTGAGACTTTTCTTATGCGGCTAATAAGAGGTGCCGGTGCAAGAGGCCTTTCAGGCATAAAGCCTGTCAGCGGCAATATCATAAGACCGCTTATCAATACAAGCAAGGAAGATATCATGGAATACATCAAATATCATGATATCCGTTATTGCGTGGACCATACAAATCTTGAAAATGTATATTTTAGAAACAAGATAAGGAATAAACTAATACCTTTTATAAGGGAAAACTTTTTTAAGAATTTCAGGTCAAGCATTCTTCGTTCTATCGGGATCCTGAGGGATGAAGATGATTTCTTGAGAAAATATGCATCAAAACTATTGAAAGAGATCGCAAGATTTTCGAAAAGTAAAGACGGCAAGGACATTATATATATAAAGATCCCCATAGAACCTGTACTTTCAAGCTCTGTGGCCATAAGGCGAAGGATCATATCGTCTGCAATGGAGGTGATCCTCGGGCATCTTGAGGATATCAGTTTTAAGAATATAACTGATGTGCTTTCACTCCTGAAGACTGAAAGCGGGGGTGAAAACAAATGGCTCCAGCCTATAAGGAGTTTAAGGATCTTAAGAATAAATGGATTCATCCATATGGTGGACCTGGAACACATCAAAGAACTTCCACGGGAAATAAAAAGCTATACTTTTGATGGTCCCGGGAAGGGAACCGGACTGAGAATACTCAAATGTGCGGACCAGGAAATAAAAATAAATGGGGAAATGGACCTTAAACAGTTTTCGGTGAGACTAAAATCCGGTTTGACTTTCAGGGACCGGGAGACAGATTATAAAAGGGCCGGGGATAATCAGGCTTTTATGGACTATGATAAAGTAAAATTTC
>JAZFRP010000034.1:0-2734 GCA_036445715.1 Candidatus Humimicrobiaceae bacterium
CCCCTGCGTCGGTTATTTGTATCTACTGCTATATTGTCCAGGTATATTGTGTTTTCATCCAGGTGGGGCATATCCAAAAACGTTAAAAAATAAGCACGGACAGCACCAAAAAGACCAAGATGCTTAAGATAAAGATAAAAATCCCTTTTATAATCTTCAGAACTTTCCTTCGTAACAAGCTCTATTATTCCAACAGGCCGGTCTTTATAGAGGGCATTTATATAGCGCCCCGATTCAAAATTACCAGTGATCTCGGTTTTTATAATATTATAGGCAGCATTACGGTGATTTCCATATATAGCGCTTAGTTTCGGATAAAATGCATCAAATTCTATCTTGAGGTAAGCATCTATATCTTCATACCTTATAGGCCTCATCCTTATATCCTTGAATTTTATCCTTTTAGTATCCTTGTCGGAGCTTATGTTCTTATTCATATAAATATTAGAAATGCTGCATTTATTATCAGAAGATATTTAAAGTAAAACCCCCGGTCAAATAGATTCTTCGCTGCTTTCCAGGAGCGTCCTGGCCTTTTCAAGATTTTTTTCAATTGTGATAAGTTTTACTCCCCTGACTATTCCGAGGGACGGATAAAGTTGGTCTGCATCATCTGAGACTACCCGGGTTTTTATTCCCATATTCTCAAGATAACCCCTGGCAATCTCAGCATCTATCCTTGACGCAAAGACTTTTATAACTTCAAGTTTACTCATAATAACTGGTCCTATTGTTAATGGTTTTCATTAAGCTCTAGTAGGATTATATCACAAGTAAATGACAGGGGTGACCGCAAACCTGGAATGATCTAAGGGCCGCCCATCATTATGTCAATTTATTAAGTATCTGAAAGCGGGGAGGATAAAGTCACATTTTTTGTTATAATTACATGAGCAATAAATTAAAGGAACTTACTTATTTCAGGATAAATATACTATATGGATTTAAATTCACTTCTATTAAAGATTTATGAAGCTGCAAGTATGCAGCGCTGGAATGACCAGATAAAGACTGTAGAATTTACAGAGCTTGACAAACAAGCCCATAAAATGATCGTGGCATATATCCTTGGAAGATGCGAAGAGGACCTTGGTTCAGGAGACAAAGACGAGGCACAGATAGATTGGATCAGGGTAATAGAGACAGGTATATTCGATTTTCTAAAAAGGATAGTCCTGACAGACCTAAAACCCCCGCTTATCTATAAGATAAAGGAAGACAATAAGAAATACCGCAAACTCAATCAATGGGTATTTGACAGGGTAAGTCCCTTTGTCCGGGTCATGGGAAGTGGTTTTGTAGAAAAACTTAAAAGTCATTTATTCAGCGCCGAAGAAGTCCTGGAAACAAGGATAGTAAATGCCGCACATTTTTATATAACTGAATGGGAATTTTCCATAATCAGTCAATCAAGTCCCCGGAACTTTTTATTTGAAGAAATAGACCAGAGCATAAAACGGGAGCAGGATGAATATCAGGACCTGAGATGTATGAAATACTTTCTCAGGGAAGAAAATAAAAACCTGAGGGATTTTGCAGCTATTGCGGGCCAGCTCAGGTTCCAGCAGAGATGGAGCCATCTTTACCGTATCCCGAAGACATCCGTGCTTGGACATATGCTTATTGTTGCCATGTTCTCATATCTTTTCTCCAAAAGGCTCGGGCTGGGCACCGAAAACTGTATAAACAATTATTTTACAGGCCTTTTCCATGATCTCCCGGAAGTCCTTACCAGGGATATTATAAACCCTGTTAAGAAATCCATAGAAGGTCTTGATGACTTGATCAAGGAATATGAGATCCAGGAAATGAAAGCAAAGATCTATAAGCTGATCCCGGAAAACTGGCATGAAGCGATAGGACGCTTTACAGCAGATGAATTTACAGATACCGGAAAAAGGGATGGAGCCCTGGTAAAGGGTGCAGATGACCTGGCAGCATACATAGAAGCATACCTTGCCCTGGGTAATGGAATAAAAAATCAGGCGCTTATAAACGCTATGCAAAATCTTGAAGACAAATACAGGGACAGGCCGGTAATGGGTGTAGATTTTGAAAAGATCTATAGGGATTTTAAATAATAAAAGTATGGTCGAGCGAGAGAGGATGAATCAATGGACAGGGAACAGGCTCTTAAGTTAGTGAAGGAAAAAATAAATAATAAAAATCTTGTAAGCCACTGTCTTGCTGTAGAAGCCATAATGAGGGGACTGGCTGAAGAATTAAACGAAAGAAATGGTAATAAGGGACTTGATGTAGATAAGTGGGCAATGGCAGGATTGGTCCATGATATCGATTATGCCCAGACTGCAAAAGAACCTGATAAGCACTCCCTTATTGGAGCAGAAATCCTAAACGATCTCGGGTTTGAAGATGATATCGTATATGCAGTAAAGGTCCACAATCAAATGCATGGACTTCCATTCAAGAATGATCTGGACAAAGCCTTATATGCTGCTGATCCTATTTCCGGGCTCATCGTAGCAGCGGCACTTATCAGGCCCGAAAAGAAACTTAATGCAGTAAATCCAAAATCAGTATTGAAGAGATTCGGGGAAAAAGCATTTGCAAGGGGAGCCAACAGGGAACAGATAAGGGCATGCGAGGAATTGGGAATAAATCTTAAAGACTTTATAGATATAGCACTAAAATCCTTGCAGGGGATCGATAAGGAACTCGGACTTTGAATAAAAGAATAATCATATCAAAATCGAAATATATGGCCGGGCTCCAA
>JAZFRP010000035.1:0-5428 GCA_036445715.1 Candidatus Humimicrobiaceae bacterium
TCACTTTGAAATTATCAGTAACCTTTTTTATCCCCTTCTTTGTCATAAGGGCTTCTATTTTTTTAAGAGCGATGGTCCTGGGATCCATAAATGTTGTCATCAAGGCATATTTTGTTCCTTCAGAAGGCGGGGTAAAATTTTTAACAAAATCCCCAATATTGCGGGGAAGCATAAATTTCCGGGTAGGTGTACTGAAAATATACAGGTCTGCAGCTGGTAACTTATCTGGTTTTATCTCTGCAACTGGGAATAAATCAACCTCCTGTCCATTTTCCTCCAGAATTATCCCAAGTTCCTCAACTATCTTCTTTCCATTACCATACTGAGATTCATAGATAATATTTATATTCATCTTAAATGCCTCCTACTAATAATAGAACCCTCTAATAAACTTCATTATTATTACATAAATAATAATAAAATGAACTATTTCCAGTTTATTAAATTCTTTAAATGCAGGGACTTATACTATAATATACCAGTAACTCTAAAGAGAAAGGGTCGATTGCAAATATGAAGTATAGAAAAATGGGATCACTTGATTGGGAAGTATCAGCATTAGGTTTTGGTTGTATGAGATTGCCATCAAGAAAGCTTAACCTCTTGAGGGCTGATACAAAATCTTCAATTAAACTTATAAAGCACGGAATCGATCTTGGAATAAATTATCTTGACACAGCCTGGTTCTACCATCTTGGTGACAGCGAAAAGGTCATTGGTGAAGCACTCAAAGGAAGCTACCGCGATAAAGTACATCTTATTACAAAATTACCCCTGCAGATAGTCAGGAAGACAGAAGATTTCGATATCTATCTAAACCGGCAGCTTAAAAGGCTCAAAACAGATTATATAGATGGATATCTTTTTCATGGTGTAAACAAGGGTACATTTGGTAAGTTAAAGGACCTGGGCCTTATCGAAAAGATGGAAAAGGCAAAAGATAAAGGATTGATCAAACATATAGGTTTTTCATTCCATGATACATTCCCGGTTTTTAAAGAAATAATAGACTATTACAAATGGGATATTGCCCAGATACAATATAATTATATGGATACCAATTTCCAGGCCAAGACAGAAGGCCTGGTCTATGCGCATTCCAAAGGTATTGCAGTCGTTGCCATGGAACCTTTAAAAGGTGGAAGACTGGTAAATCCCCCAGCTGAAGCACTTGAGATAATGAGGTCAGCAAAAAGTAAGAGGACACCTGTTGAATGGGCACTTCAATTTCTCTGGAACCGCCCGGAAGTGGGAGTAGTGATAAGCGGGATGGGATCCATGAAGATGGTTGATGAGAACTCGGAGATCGCTGACCGTTCAGGGGTCAATACTTTGAGCAAAGAAGATGAAGAGACAATAACCAGGCTTGCTGGAGCTTACCAGGACAAGATACTGGTTCCCTGCACTACATGCGAATACTGCATGCCCTGTCCTTCCGGAGTAAATATTCCCCAGAATTTTGCTATTTTAAATGATGTTTATGTAGATAATAGCAGATTCAGGAGCTGGATGACCGGAAGGGGATATAGAAACCTGACAGGTTCTAAAGAAAAGCTTGATAAGGAGAACCCGAACGGGAATGCATCGATGTGTACTGAATGTAATAAATGTATTGAAAAATGTCCCCAGAAGATCGCTATTCCTGATGAGCTGAAAAAAGTACACTCAATACTGGGTAAAAGGGGTAGAATTTCTGAGCATTATAAAGTAAATTAGCAGTATAATGATATATGGATGTAGTGAGATTAATTTATAATAAGCAGGAGCAATTGATGTAATATTTACATTTTGTCTGAAAAATAAAAAATATTTCAGGCATAAAATTAATTGATTTATAATTTAAGTCCTATAAGGAGGGTAATAGGATGATTGAATATTTCGATTCAAGCAGATATAGATCATCAAAAGAAAGACTGAAGAAAGCTTTTAATTTTGAAATTGATGATTTCAGGGAAGTACCACTGATACTTCAAACAAATTCTTACTGGTTAACCGGCCATGATCCCAAAGAGATCCCAGATGATTATTTTGATGACCCCCAGAGTATGTTGGAGTTTCAGGAAGCTGGAATCAAAGAGCATCTCGAGAAGGTAGACGATGATTATATCCCATATCTTATGCCCTGGTATGGCGTTGCCTTGATGTCCGGAGCCTTTGGTTCAAAGGTTATTTTCCCCAAGAAGATCGATCCATCATGTGCATCCTTTAGTGTAGAAGATCTGGAAGATATAGATAAATTAAAAATACCTGAATTTGAGGAAAACTTCTTTACTAAAAAAGTCCTTGATACCATAAGGCATTTTAGGGATAAGAGTGATTGGCCAATAGCAATTACAGACCCGCAGGGAACCCTGGCTACGATATCCCTCATAGTCGGTTATAAAAACCTGTTCTACTGGATGAATGATCATCCGGATAAAATCGATGAGCTATTTGGTAAAGTAAACCAGACATTAATAGAGTGGGTAAAGATCCAGAAAAAATATAGTGGTGAGAAGATAGATCATTGTAATGGGGCAATAAATGTAGCCCTTCCGGAAGGAATGGGCGTATGGTGGGCAGATGATGATTCAGTTCTGCTCTCACCTGACATGTATCAAAGGTTTGTAATACCGCATTACCATAAGCTATTTGGAAGTTTCGGCAGCGGGATGATGCATTGGTGTGGAAATTCTAATCATCAGCTGGATAATATTTTAGATGTAGAAGAAATTGGAGCAGTCCATAACTATATTTTAGGTAAAGTTGATGATGTGCTGGAAGTTCAAAACAGGACAAAGGAAAAGAAGATATGCCTCGTTGCCGGCGATATAATCCCCGTAGAAGAAGAACTCGAAGGATATCTGAGTGAGATCAAGGAAAAACTTGATCCCAGGGGTCTCGTACTTCAGTTTACAGTATCACCCAAATTGGGAATAAAAAAGGGTCAGTATACCGAGACTACCAGGGATGTTATGAAGTCAGCCCAGAGGATACTGAACTTTTTTAGAAATTAATAAAAAAGTATAAATATCAACATATTTTTACTGATTTTAGGCCGTGATCCGGCCGAGAAAGGAAGGCTAATATGAAAGATTCTATGACAGGAAGGGAAAGGCTTACAAAAACTTTTAAAGGAGAAAAAGTCGACCGTATTTCTGTTTCCCCATTCTTATGGGCAAATAATGTTTACGAGATGTTTAAGTATACACCGACTATTGATAAAAACCTCTATCCTGATGATTTTGATTTTTCACAAAAGTATGTGGAATATGCTGATCATTTTGGTTTTGATGTACTTTTTTCACTGGGTCTGCTGTGGGAAAATTTCCTCCCGCCATCAGCTGAAAACTGGGAAGTAACTGTTAAAAAGGAAGGGGATGCAGATAAACAGAAAAGAACCACTATCATTAAAACCCCTGGGGGAGATCTTAAATTGATACAGAATTTTAGCAGGAGCTCAAAACATCTTATTGTCTTTGCTCACCAGGAATACCCTATTAAGACAAAAAAGGATTTTGAGATATTTGCAAAATATGCACCACCTGCACAATATGTAGACCTTGATATTATCAAGAGTGCAAAAAAAGCTACGGGAGACAGGGGACTTGTGAACCCTGCTGTATTTGGAGTGTTTAATACATTGAACCAGTTCCGCAAACTTGAAGACATGATGATGGACCCTATATTGGATGAAGGATTCTACAGGGAGATGATGGAGTTTTTCACAGAATGGAATATAAAACATTTTGTTGAAGACGTAATACCAGCCGGATCAGATTCTATAGAACTCGGAGGGAACCTTGCTACAAGTGGGGTGGGACCCAAGTTCTTCAAAGATTATGTTATGGATTATGAAAACAGGTTTGCAGGCGCCATACATGAAGCTGGGGCATTTGTTGTATACCATAATTGTGGAGACGCACAGACAATAATGCACCTTTATAATGAACTCGACATTGATGTATGGGGCTATGTGACTGGACCACCTTTTGGAGATGTCGTTCTTGATGATGTCCTTAAAATAATCAGACCCGATATGGCTCTTCGCGGTAATATTGATCAAGTGGAATTTTTACTTAAAGCTACTCCCGCACAGGTAAAGGAACGCGTCAAAGAACTTCTGGAAAAGGTAAAGCCAAGGGGAAACTGGATACTTTCCTGCTCAGACTTTTTCTTTGACGGAACACCATATGAAAATATATTTGCCCTTACTGAAGCAGGAATTGAATTTGGCCAATATTAAGAACCTGGCCCCTAACTAAAATAGTTAAAAATAGGGAGTCCTGGGTATGTGGTTCTGTTTGCAATGCATAGGATCATTTTCATACGATCCTGATTTTTTAGATCAAATTTATGTTAATAATATAGAGGAGGAGGATTAATAGCATGATAGATACAAAACATCAATCCCAAAGACGCTCAAAAGAAGAGTTAATAAAACATATGAAGAGCTTTAAGCTCGACCTGAAGATATCGGTGGGTATCTGGTACTTTACACCGGGGGGAGGAAGGTTCCATGAATCCTATATAGAATCAAAAGATATTCCGGAGAAACTTGAGATGGCAGTAGGTATGGCAAAGTATGGTGTAAAGGCAATTGAGGCCCACTATCCTTCAGAAGTTAATGAAGATAATTATCATCTTTACGAAAAACTTGAAAAAGAATCAGGAATAGTTCTGCAATCATGCTATCCATCTATATTTTATCCCAAAGAGTTCGAATTCGGTTCACTGTCAAATCCAATAGATAAATACAGGAATAATGCTATTTCTGTTCTAAAAGACTGTATAGCCTTTGCAAAGGATAAAAACCTCCATCATGCAGGTATATGGCCGGGTATAGACGGTTATACTTATTCACTTGGTACAGACTATTATCATATGTGGGATGCTTTCGAGGATTCAGTTGCAAAAGCAATGGATGCAGTGCCGGGGGTGCCAGTAGCGATAGAGCCAAAGCCGTATGAGCCGGCCCCGAATAATATATACCGTACAACTGCAGATGGTCTTATAGCATGTGCCGATATAGAATCAAGACTAAAATCAGATGAAAACCGGGAAATACTTGCAAAGGGCCAGCCGCTCCTGGGTATGCAGCCCGAGATCGGCCATATCAGGATGGGTTTTGAAGACACGCCCTATGCCATAGCAAGATGTTTAAGACAGGGAAGATTATTTAATACACACTGGAACAGCCAGCCCCTGGGAAACTATGACCAGGATCTAAATGTAGGAGTTGTAGAATGGCAGCAGGCAGAGGCTATGCTATATATATTGAAGATGGCGGGATATTCCGAGTACTACGGCTTTGATATTAACCCTGAAAGGATGCCGGTTGAAAAAGCAATAGAACTTAACTCATATGTACTCAATAAGATGAATAATAAGATAGAAAACCTTCCGCATGAAGAAATTATCCAGGCCTATTATGATCCGGAGAATAATA
>JAZFRP010000036.1:0-3387 GCA_036445715.1 Candidatus Humimicrobiaceae bacterium
AGGCTACCGCTATCTCTGTTACTGAAGAGGTACCGAATTCACGCATATTGTAACCATTAAAAGTAGTAAAGTTCCACCTGGGGATATTTTGCCTGATATATTCATTATTATCACATTGTATCCTGAATACATCCTTTGGAGGGAGGTATTCCGGTCCGCTTCTTACCACTTCTTCCATGGTGGTATCATTCTGCACTGTACCGCCAAGCTTATCAAATGGTATACCTCTTTTTTCTGCTGCTGCTAAAAACATTGGGAAAAGTATTGCAGTATTTGATGGAAAGTGAGTCACAATAGATACTGTGACTTCTTCCAGCGGGATGCCGTCAAAAAGTATCTCCATATCCATTGCTGAATCTATTGCCACTCCTGAGGTTCCAACCTGGCCGGCGGATATCGGATCATCAGAGTCATACATCTGTGTAGTAGGCAGGTCAAAGATAACCGATAATCCCGTAGCTCCATTATCCATCATAAACTTTAACCTCTTATTGGTATCTTCCGGTCCTCCGAAGCCATTTATCTGTCTCATGGTAAACTTTTTACCCCTGTACATATTGGGGTGAACTCCTCTTGTAAATGGAGGTTCGCCCGCATTACCCAAAACATCATCATAATCAAAGCCATCTATGTCCAGCGGGGTATAGATAAGGTTTCTCGGGATATTTGATCCTAGTGTTGTCTGAGGAGTTACCTGCCAGTTCTTCTTATCATCATCCCTTACAGAGGACTCTTTCCATTTTTCAAAATTAGTATTAATTTTGCCCAGAGCTTCTTTATCAAAAAGTGTCCCCTGGACCGGGTCAGGTCTTTTACCCAGAATACTTCTAATATCTTTTTTATCAGTCATTGTCATCTGCTCCTTTGTAGGACTATTTTTCATTAAATAGTTTAGTAAATATTTTTTCTGCGGCAGTATAAGGATCAATATTATTCTTATGATTCAGCAGCTTTGTAAATTTCGGGTCTTCCTTCACTCTTTCTTTAAGCATCTCTTCCATATGGCCTGCAAGCAATTGATTCAGTTCTATATCATACCTGGATTTAAAGAAGTCTTCGAATTTACCCGAACTATCCAGATATTCTTTGTGAGAGTAAATAACCTTTAATAACTTATCAATACCTTTAGCATTTGTGGCCTGGGTCAGCATTACTGGTGGATCCCATCGGTCATCTGGATCATCCCCAGAGAGGGACTTAAGGCTTTTTAGATTATACTCAAGGTCCTGCGCATCATTCTTATCGATCTTATTTATCACATAGATATCAGCTATTTCCAGTATTCCCGCCTTAATTACCTGTATATAGTCTCCGAGCCCCCCGACCAGGACCACTATAGTCGTATGAACGGTATTGGCTATATCTACTTCAGCCTGGCCGACTCCCACAGTCTCGACAAGTATTATGTCGTATCCTGCGGCATCCATTACAGTTATCATCTTTGATGTTTCCCTGGATATACCTCCGTGCCAGCCTGCTGTGGGGATGCTTTTTATAAATATGCCGGGATCAGTTGAATGTTTTTGCATCCTTATCCGGTCCCCTAAAAATGAGCCTCCCGTATAGGGACTCGTAGGATCTATTGCGATAACGGCAACAGTCTTACCATCAGTTCTAAATTTCTTCATCAAGGCATCTATTATGGTGGATTTGCCTGATCCGGGAAAACCGGTAATACCTATGATATGCGCATTACCAGTGTGGGGGTAAAGAGCCTTTAGTTCTTCCGTGGAGCCCTTGTCCTTTTTTTCAATTAGACGTAAAAGTTTTGCGGTGGCTTTTACATCTTGTTTTAATATTTTTTTTGCTAGAAGTGTCATTTTAATATGTTAAAAATTACACCTTTTATAAAAACAAATTTTGTATTATAGTAATTAGTTATTATGTTATTACTAATTAATTATTTGTCAAGGGCGACTTAAAGATATGGCTTATTAATACAGAATGCTCTCTGTAGGTCTTTTTAGCCATTTAATGTCTTAATTTGGTGATATTTGTGTTTATATTTCTATGGTAGTAATGTTATTATTAATTTTTAAAGAACATGTATAAAAGATGGAATAATATTTGGCAAACCAATTTACTAGAGACGGAAGAGTAGATAGCACTTATGCTGGATGATTTCAAATTAAATAAAAGAAGTAAGATACCATACTATCACCAGGTCTATGAATTCCTGCTGAATAAGATAAAGGGTAATAAGATAAAGGAAGGGTACCAGCTGCCGAATGAGGTCCTCTTATGTGACATTTTCAATGTTAGCAGGACGACAATAAGGGAAGCACTGAGGGAACTTGAACTGAATGGATATATTGAACGAGGAAGGGGTCAGGGTACTTTTATTTTAAATAATTCTGTTAAAAGCCAGGCCCTTCAAAAAGTATCAAGCATAGTGGATGAATTGAAAGAAAAAGGTATTAAAACTGAAACAAAGATACTTGAACAAAAAATAATCGATTCCGATAAGGAACTGCAGATAATCCTGGGAATTAGTAAAAATACTAAAATCCTATATATTAAAAGACTGATGATATCTGGTGATGAACCGCTATACATCACTAATGCTTACTTTCCGGGTGATATTTTTCCATTGATCGATGAAAGACCCCTCATGGATCTATCATTTACAAAATTAGTTGAAGATTACTTTAATCTAGAGATCACCAATCGAAAGAGGATCATATATCCGGATATCCCGGACAAGAAAACAATCGATATTCTTAAAATAAAAGGCAAAAAAGTTATCATGTATATCCAGACATTCTGGACTATCAATTATAAAGGACAGGAAAGAATAATCTATTTTGATGAATATTTCAAAGGTTCCAAAAGCAGGTTTGTCTTTGAATCTTGATCCTATCAAAACTCTTTATCATGATCCTTTAAAATTTTAAAGGATAACTGCCAAATTCCTTCAGGGTCTGAAGCATAGCGATATAGTTTTCCGGTTTTACACCAGAATGAATACTATTTCCGGAAGATAAAATAAAACCATAACCAGGGGCACCATCAATCAGGCATTGTTTTGTTTCCTCGATCACTTCTTCCTTTGTACCAAAAGTCAAAGTCTCAGCGCAGTCCACATTTCCTTTAAGTGATATCCTGTCTCCATATTTACTTTTGACCTCAGATATCTTCATCCCCGCTACCGGATCTATAGGGTCAAGACAATCTATTCCTGAATCAACTATTTTATCAATAATGGGCCAGATATCTCCATCAGTATGTTTGATCACCAGAAGTCCCAGTTCCTTAAAACCCTGCATTACTTTTAAAAATCCCGGGTAAAATATCTCATCAAAAGCTTTGGGGGATACCAGGAGGCCTTTATCGTAAGCATAATCATCGCCAGTAAAAATAATTTTAACTCCTCTTTTCACAGCTTCT
>JAZFRP010000037.1:0-4452 GCA_036445715.1 Candidatus Humimicrobiaceae bacterium
AAACAATGATACGGTCAGCCACCCTCCTTATTTTATCAGCATCACTTACAGAGGAACCACCGAATTTCATTACGACAATTTCTTTTTTATCTCTCATTTTTCCTGTGTATAAAATTTTTGTTATGGACCATATAATTATAATAGAATATAGCCATTATTAGAAAAGGAATATTATACATACTAATCACAGTCAAAGCTATTAAAATCTTTAACTTTCCAGGAGCCTATCCGGGAACAACTCTTTTTACTCTTTTAAAAAGTTTCAACTGCCGTCTCATCTGGAAGTGCCAGCAGTATCACTTCAAAATTTCCGTGCCGGTTTATTTAGAAACTTTTACAGCATCACTATCTACTCTGGCAAGGCCGCTATATTTTTTATATTTCTCAATGGCGTCTTTTTCTGCCCTGGTAAAAAGATCTTCTGCTATTTCCGGAAATGTCTTGGTAAGTGAAGCATATCTTACTTCTCCCATCAAGAAATCCCTGAATGACTCTTTAGGTTCTTTGGAATCCAGCATAAATGGATTTGTAGCGCCATCCTTAAGCTGTGGATTATATCTGTAAAGGTGCCAGTAACCTGCATCTACAGCCTGTTTTTCCCTCAATTGTGTCTTACCCATACCGATATATATACCGTGGTTTATACAGGGTGAATATGCGATTATAAGTGATGGACCTTTATAGCTTTCCGCTTCCTGTATGGCCTTCAATGTCTGTCTCTGGCTTGCACCCATTGCAATCTGGGCCACATAAACATAACCATAGGTCATTGCCATCAGTCCGAGGTCCTTCTTTTTGACCTTCTTCCCGGAGGCCGCAAACTTGGCCACTGCACCCATAGGTGTTGCCTTTGAAGATTGTCCCCCGGTATTTGAATATACCTCTGTATCATATACCATTATGTTTATATCTTCACCGGAAGCAAGAACATGATCCAGTCCCCCAAAACCAATATCATAAGCCCATCCGTCTCCTCCGAATACCCATATGGATTTCTTGACCAGATAGTCTTTAAGATCAAGTATCTTCTGCCTTAGGGTATCAGCACCGGGATCCTTTAAACTATTACCCAGGAGTTCCAGGAGTTTTTCACTGGCAATTCTGCTTGCTTCAGCATTATCCTTGCTTACTATCCATTCATTTACCGTTTCTTTTATCTCCCCATCTATATTTGCTGCTGAAAGCTCTTTTAAATATCCTTCGATCTTACTGCGTACCTGGTTTATACCTGTTGCCATACCGAATCCATATTCTGCATTATCCTCAAATAATGAATTCGCCCAGGCAGGACCCTGGCCTTTGGAATTTGTAGTATACGGAGCTGAAGGGGCAGAGCCTCCCCAAATCGATGAACAACCTGTAGCATTAGCTATTACCATCCTCTCGCCGTAAAGCTGTGTTATCAGCTTGGCATACGGGGTCTCGCCACAACCTGCACATGCGCCGGAAAACTCAAATAATGGTTTTTTAAACTGGCTTCCTTTTACGGTATCTGCAGATATAAGATTATCCTTGATAGAGACACCGGATGCAAAATCCCAGTTCTGTAATTGTTTCTCCTGTGAATCAAGAGGTTTCATAATAAGGGCCTTCTCTTTTGCAGGGCAGACATCGGCACAATTTCCACAACCCGTGCAATCCATCGTACTTACCTGTATCCTGTATTTAAGGCCATCTAACCCTTTCCCTTTCGCCTTGAGAGACTCAAAATCCTCTGGCGCCTTTTTAGCTTCACCTTCATCCAGTAATACCGGTCTTATGACCGCATGAGGGCAAACATATGAGCACTGATTGCATTGTATGCAATCTTCCTTCTGCCATTCGGGTACATTTACGGCTATCCCCCTCTTTTCATAAGCAGATGTTCCCTGGGGGAATGTCCCGTCTTCTACTCCTACAAAAGCACTCACCGGTATTGAGTCACCTTCCTGGCGGTTAGAGACCCTTAATATATTCTTTATAAAATCAGGCTCCTGCGCCTGTATTATATCAGCAATCTCTTCTGCATCTTTCCAGTCTTTTGGTATCTCGATTTTCTGTATTGCCCCTACGCCCTTATCGACTGCATCATAGTTCATCTGCACTATCTTTTCACCTTTCTTGCCATAGGTCTTTTTGATAGCTTCTTTCATATATTTGATTGCATCACCCAGGGGAATTACTTTGGACAGATTAAAAAATGCTGCCTGCATTATCATATTTATCCTGTTTCCCAGCCCGATATCATTGGCGATATCTGTGGCGTCTATGATATAGAACTCAATATTATTTTCTGCCAGGTATTTCTTCATGGAGGCAGGAAGTTTAACATCAAGTTCTCCGGTTTTCCACTGGCAGTTAAGAAGGAAGATCCCGCCTTTTTTAAGACCTTTGAGCATATCGTATTGATTTACATAGGATTGATTATGACATGCAGTGAAATCAGTTTCTGAAATAAGATAAGTAGATCTTATCAAATTTTTGCCGAAACGCAGATGCGATACTGTTAGTCCTCCGGACTTCTTTGAGTCATATGCAAAATAACCCTGTGCATACATGTCTGTATTGTCACCTATTATTTTTATGGCGTTCTTATTGGCGCCTACTGTACCATCTGAACCCAGACCCCAGAATTTACATTTTATGGTACCTTCAGGTGAGGTCTCGATCTGTTCTTTTATCTCGAGGGACCTGTGTGTCACATCATCATTGATCCCGATGGTAAATCCATCTTTTGGTTTATCTTCTTTTAGATTGTCAAATACAGCTTTTATCTGGCTGGGAGTCGTATCTTTTGAACTTAGCCCATACCTTCCACCTACTATCACAGGTTGTCTTCCGGTATTGTAGAATACATCCTTGATATCCAGGTACATCGGTTCTCCGGGGGCTCCCGGTTCTTTTGTCCTGTCAAGGACCGCGATCCTCTTAACTGTATCCGGAAGAACATCAAGTAAATATTTTTGAGAAAAAGGCCTGTACAGATGAACCTTTATAAGGCCGACTTTTTCCCCGAGTTTATTAAGATACTCTACTGTCTCATCAATGGTCTCTGTTACCGAACCCATTGCGATTATTATATTTTCTGCATCTTTTGCACCTGTATAATTAAATGGCTTATAATCCCTGCCGGTAAGTTTACTTATCTGTTTCATATAATCTGCAACTACATCCGGTAATCGATCATAGAAACTGTTTGAAGCTTCCCTGGCCTGGAAAAATATATCAGGATTCTGGGCAGTGCCCCTGGTTACAGGATGCTCCGGATTAAGTGAACGCAGCCTGAAATTTTTAAGGGCCTCTTCATCAAGCATGCTTTTAAGGTCTTCGTATTTTATAGTTTCTATTTTCTGGATCTCATGAGAACTCCTGAACCCATCAAAGAAATGTACAAATGGAACCCTCGATCTTATCGAGGTCAGGTGTGCGATCCCGGCAAGGTCCATTATCTCCTGGATAGAACCTGAAGCCAGCAGTCCAAAACCGGTCTGTCTTACAGCCATTACATCTGAATGATCACCAAATATTGATAAAGCATGCGTTGCTACTGAACGAGCACTTACATGAAATACACCCGGCAGTAGCTCTCCTGCTATCTTATACATATTTGGGATCATCAGTAGCAGCCCCTGGGATGCAGTAAAAGTAGACGTCAGCGCCCCTGCCGCAAGGGAACCGTGTACAGCACCTGCTGCTCCTGCCTCTGACTGAAGTTCGGTTACCTTTACAACCTGTCCGAACATATTCTTCTTGCCATAAGCGGCCCACTCATCAATATACTCTCCCATTGGTGAAGATGGTGTAATCGGATAAATAGCTGCAGACTCAGTAAAAGCATAGGCAATATGAGCAGCTGCCATATTACCATCCATAGATTTCATTTCCCCCATTTTTGATACCCCTTCATTTTAAGTTCAGAACTTAAATATAATAAAGCTTGCCTTCCCAAAACAAACTTCTAAAAACTATGAATTGCCATTGGACAAAACCTTAAGGATTATATCACAATTAGGGGGATTTATTAATAAATTAAAAGATGATCAAAGTGCATTTTGTTGCTATATTTCACGCCTTTCAGATAGCGCCCTCCCGATGGTTATCTCATCTGCATATTCAAGATCCCCGCCCACGGGAAGACCGCTTGCAAGCATAGTCGTCTTGACCCCGCGCGAAGTCAATTGTTTCTTAATATACATAGCCGTACTTTCGCCTTCTACAGTAGGATTCAGGGCAACTATGACTTCAGTTACAGTATTTTCCCTTACCCTCTCCATCAGCTTGGGTATCCTTAATTCGTCAGGACCAATGTTTTCGATCGGTGACAGGAGACCGCCAAGCACATGATACAGTCCCTGATATTGTCCTGTTTTTTCAAGTAGTATTATATCGCCTACTTCCTCGACAATACATATCTTAGTTGTGTCTCTTGACTGATCCCTGCATATATGACATATCTCATCCTCTGTAAGATTG
>JAZFRP010000038.1:0-2014 GCA_036445715.1 Candidatus Humimicrobiaceae bacterium
TGCATTAAAACATGCAAAAAAGTAATAGCCGGTTGCACCACTGGCTCCGTGCATTCCTGGTGCCCATAAAGCGGAATGCAGTTCATAGCCTCTATTACTTATTAGTAAATTTAGATTGTCAAAAGAACTCTAATTTAAAACTCTTTAGTTATATTAATACAAAAAAATACTAATGTCAAGAGAAATCTTTAAATTATTTAAAATAAACAATAACCGTATAAAGTATTAAGATAATTATAATATAATCAAGATCTATCCCACTCTACTCACCTTTTCTACCATATATAAAGGAGTTATCCCGGGATTATGGGTGGGGAGGGGAAAAGTCACTTATCCTGCAAGCTAGATTGCATAGACAATGATTAATGGCTATATTTACAGCCAGATTCCGCAAATAGCATGAATTTATTTTTATAGTTTTCGAGAAGTGAAGTAATATTGACTAATATTAGACAATAATGCTTAACTATAGAAATGTTTACCTGTATAATTTTATCAATGAATAATGAATAGAAATTTAAGATGATACAGGATAATAATAAACAGGACGAAATGGAAAAACTGCTAAAGCTCAATATGGTAGAGATCACTGAAAAAACTGCCAGGAAAATAGCCGAAAAATTAAGAGATGAACTGGAAAAGTATAATCATTATTATTATATAAAGAACGATCCTCTTATCACGGATGCTGAGTATGACCTACTCTTTAGGAAACTGGAGGCGCTGGAAAAGAGATTTCCCTCCCTTATAATAGAAAATTCACCGACACAGAGGATAGGAGCCCCGATCGAAGGAGGATTCAATACTCTCCAACATGGTGAGAAGATGCTCTCCCTTCAGGATGTTTTTGATTATGATGAACTCCGTGATTTTATAAAACGTGTCTCAAAGGATCTTTCTATTCCACCCGGAGAAATTGATTTTGTATGTGAATTGAAGATCGACGGGTCCGCTATATCGGTAGTCTATGAGGATGGAATATTTGCCAGGGGAGCCACCAGGGGGGATGGAGTCATAGGTGAAGATATAACATCTAATTTAAAGACAATAAACACAATTCCATTAAGACTTCAAAAAGCAAAGGATGAAGGTGTGCCGGATATACTTGAAGTAAGGGGCGAGGTCTATCTTGCAAAAGAGGAATTCGTCAGGATAAATACACGGAGGGAGGAAGAAGGCATTTCTACCTTTGCAAATCCCAGGAATGCTGCAGCAGGATCACTCCGCCAGATCGATCCGGGCATGACTGCAAAAAGAAAGCTTAATGTATTTATCTACACTGCTGTTTTGGTCCCCGGGATTAAAATACAGAGCCACTTTAAGATGCTCGAATTCCTGAGGGGCCTTGGTTTCAGGGTAAACCCCCATGTCAGGAAAGTCAGGGGAATAGAACAAATAAAAGAATATGTCGAAAGCTGGAAAGACAGGAGAAAAGATCTTTCCTATGAGACTGATGGAATAGTTATAAAAGTAGACAAGTTCAGCCTCCAGCAAGCCCTCGGGCAAACATCACGCAATCCCAGGTGGGCCGCGGCATATAAGTTTCCGCCGGAACAGGAAACCACCAGGATTAAAAAAATTATAGTAAGCGTTGGAAGAACAGGAGCCCTGACACCGGTAGCGGAACTTGAACCGGTAAAAGTTGCAGGCTCTACAGTTGCACATGCCACTCTTCATAATGAAGACGAGATCAGGAGAAAAGATGTGATGATAGGCGACTGGGTGATAATCCATAAAGCCGGTGATGTCATTCCGGAAATAGTAAAGGTTATCACAGAAAAAAGGAATGGGACCCAAACAGCATTTAAGATGCCTGATATCTGCCCGGTATGTTATTCAAAAGCCATCAGGCCTGAAGGGGAAGTTGCCCTCCGCTGTCCCTCAATCGCCTGTCCGGCCCAGCAATTTGAAAAAATAGTGCATTTTGCTTCTAAAGGTGGCATGGATATTGATGGTCTTGGCCCTGCAATAATTGAAAAGCTTCTGGAGAAGAATCTTATTAATAATGTATCAG
>JAZFRP010000039.1:0-3653 GCA_036445715.1 Candidatus Humimicrobiaceae bacterium
TCTCCGGAATATTTGTATCTGCTATCGTTGGAAATCCATAATTTATAGCTCCGGCAGCATTGGCATATTTCAGCTCATCCACTTCACCAAGAGCCAGTACAAATGCAAATACCCTGTTCTTATTGTATAGCAGCATCCTGCGGTAATCTCCGCCCTGGACACCACCAAAAGAAAGGGCTGCCCTTGCAGCAAACCCCAGGGCATATATAGTGGAAGATATATCTTTACCAAAAGGCACAAGCCTTGTGTCCCATCCCAACTCAACACCTTCCTGGTCAAGCTGTTCAGCCATTGATGTCCCGTTAGACTCACCGGTCATAAATACATAGATATTTTTTTCCTGTAGTTCCCTTGCGATCTTGACTGCCGTCTTACTGTCTTTAGCAGCCCCGACACATGCCGCGAAACCGGGTGCGGTACCGTCTACAAACTCAATACCTCTTTCCCTGATTATCAGATCAGTTGCAGCTCCGAGCCATATACCTTCAACAGGTGAAGGTCCATCGATATATTTTATCGCTTCAATTATCTCCTCTGCCCACAGGGTTGCAATACCTGCATCAAGGGTACCTCCGAGATATGGCAGCCACATCTTTTCAGAAGGCACTTCCGGAAGTAGTTTCCTGGTTTCTTCCAGGACTTTTGTGCAGTCGGAAAGCTTTTCTACCTTGATCCCCGACATACTATAGATGATTGGCAGGTAATAGCCGGTATCCGGAAATTCAACTACCTGGTCCTCACCATTTTTTTCAATACTTTTTGCAAGCATCTTCTCTGCCCGCTCCAAAGTCTTATATGCTCCCTTTATAGCACTGGTTGCAATAATCTTAGACATCTTTCAATGACCTCCTTGCTTCCATATCTAATAGTACTCTTTCTTTGGCCACATCCAGTTTGAGGGCCTTTCTTTTCTCCTGTATTACATCGATCACCTTGTCCAGGAGTTCATCAATATCAGCAATATATTCAAGCTGCCCGCCATATTTCTCCTGCCAGCCTTTTGTCATCTCTTCCTTCACCTCAGGACTGGATTCTACGGGGATCGGCTCTCCGCCAAAAGCAACATATGCTCCGGAAGCAGCAAAGTATGCTCCTATGGAAAGAGCTTTTTCGCTCATCCATTCAGGGGCTATCCCTGCAATTGGAAGATCACTGATATCATCACCCAATCCACCTTCCCTGACCATATCAGATACTACTGTAAGTATCCGGGAATTATCAATACAGGAACCCAGGTGAAGAACCGGAGGTATTCCTACTGTCTCACAAATTGATCTTAATCCATCTCCTGCCAGTTCCATGGCTTCAGATTCCATCAGGCCGCATTTAGCCGTAGAGAGTGCCCCGCATCCTGTCTGGACAATAAGATAATCCCTGGATATCAATTCTTTTGTAAGATAATTATGGTATTTATCCTGGGTGCATCTCGCATTATTGCATCCGACTATCCCTACCACACCCTGTATCCTGCCATCTATTATGGCGTCGTTTAGAGGCCTGAATGAACCCCTGAATTTTCCACCAAGCATATATTTTATATATTCTCTTGAAAATCCGGCAATAAGGTCAGACTTAATATCAGGAATACATACTTCCTTTGCCCTGTTCGGATAATTATCTATGGCTAGCTTAATTATTTCTTTTGCAAGTTTAAGTCCATTATTCTCCTCAAATTGCATATGGATCGCACCGGGGATCTTACATTTCGATGAAGATGTTATCAGTTTGGTGTGGTATTTTTTAGTGACTTCTCCAAGAGACTGCATTATACACTGGACATCGACTATCATAGCCTCGACTGCCCTTGTCATTATTGCCAGTTCCTGGGAAAGAAAATTACCGATGGGAGCGACTCCCTGTCTCATAAGCACTTCATTTGCGGTACAGCATATTCCAACAACATTTATGCCTTTTGCACCTTTTGTCTTCGCATATTCTACAAGTTCCTCATTATCTGCAAGTGTTGCGATTATATCTGAAAGAGTGGGCTCATGCCCATGGATCACAATATTGACTTCATCAGATTTAAGCATCCCGAGATTTGTCTTGGCCCGGTTAGGTTCCGGGGTGGAAAATAATATATCACTTATTTCAGTAGCAATAAGTGAACCTCCCCAACCATCACTCATCGCACACCTGACAGCCTGGTTCAGTAGATTTTCAACGTCCTGGTCGACACCCATATTGGTCCTGTGAAGCATTTCTACTACTTCCCTGTCGACTCCTCTCGGTATAACCTTATTCTTTCTCCAGATCTCCTGTCTCTTCTCCGGAGCGATCTTGATAATATCTATTTCTCCGGTCTGCTGGCCAAAAAGACTTGATGCTTTTTCAGAGACCTCTACACCGATCTCGCCAATTTCCCTTCCTTCTGTCTTTATATCCAGCACTTTCGCAAATTCGATCAATTTTCCGGGATCCTTTATTTTTACTCCCTCTGCTTTATCCTGGGCAGCAAGTCCCAGCAGATGGGCAAGATCCCTGCCGTGATCAGAATGTGCCGAAGCTCCCGCTGCAATACTTCTTGCCAGGTTCCTGGCAGCGATTGTCCCTATTGTTGCGCCGCAGAGCCCGGTCTTTCCTTCCTTCAGCCTGCAGGGCCCCATGGAACAATTCTTACAGCAGATACCTGAGATAGTTGCGCCGATAGGACAGGGCTTCATAGATTCTGACCTGTCAAAAACAGTTGAGATCTCAGGATCCAGATTTGTGAGCATCTCACATACTGCCTTATCATCCGATATATCCACTGGTTTTCTTTTTTCTTTATTTTTTGCCATTATTTTTTTACACCATCCTTTTATTATCTTAAACTACAAAAGGCCGTCTATTAATCTTTTAACCAGACTTACTGCCTTTGGATGCCTCATCACCAATATATTTGAACCTGAAAGCAGGAGACTTGCACATGAGATAGCCTCCCAGTTTATTCCTCTTTGTTCCTGATCACCCCATTCAGGAGAATCTTCTTGACTTTCCTTGGCTTCTTTAACTTTCCATACTTCTGGAGCAATATCATTGATTATCGGCATCTGTGTCATCTTATCATCCTGGAGAAGAGCAGCTATTTTAAGTCTCTCCATAGCAGAATGACAGTATTCCAAACCATAACCAAGACCTGAACTTGCAGGGTCCATGACTATCCTGTCTGATGGAAGACCGAGTTGTGTAAGAAGTATATTGAGCTGCTTTGCAATATTTACATCAAGCTGGTTGAGTGAGGTGACATTATTATTGTACCCCATGGCTGCAGCAGCTATAGTCTTATAATTATCTTCCTCTGCCCAGCCCATCAGGATATTGCTGTCTGCATTCTTTTCAGATACCTTTTTCATCACTTCAGCGATCTTATCTATCGGACCCGTCCCGTAGACTATGAGCGGTTTGGATATGGCTTCCCGCAAGTTTTTTGTCATCTCCGCCGCGTCCTCCGGACTCATATTCTCACCATCCGGATTGATCCGTGTGAGTTTCAGGCATATCGCATCAGCATTATATTCTTCAATATTCTTTTTTGCCCATTTTACGGGGTCATCAAATACATCAGTAAAATATTTCGCTACAGTTTCAGGCCACTCTGAAGGTTTCTCATCATATACTTCCATAGCCACTATAGGCCTATTGGGGTTATCTCCTTCAAAAGTATAGAATGG
>JAZFRP010000040.1:0-4312 GCA_036445715.1 Candidatus Humimicrobiaceae bacterium
TAATACCTAAAAAGGAGAAAGAGATGAAAAGATTAACAGCAATCATTGCATTAACAGTGTCCATGCTACTAGTCCTATTGCTGGCAAGTGGATGCTTTGGACAGAATATTGCCGAGAGGATCGCTGAAGAAGTTATAGAGAAGGCCATTGAAGAAGATAATGGGGAGAACGTGGATGTAAGCCTGGATGATGACGGGATCACCATTGAGGGTGAAGATGGTGAAGTGAGCATCAGCGCTGATGATGATACAGTAAAAATAGAATCAGATGATGGCGAAGTCACTTTCGGTCTCGGGGCAGAGCTGCCGGAGGGTTTTCCGAGTAATGTTCCAGTATATTCTGATATGGAAATAAATGCATCCTGGACAGCTACTGAAGATGGTAAGAACAGCTACTTCGTTAGTGGTCTTACAGAAGATGCTGGCGATAGTGTATTTGCATGGTATAAGGATCAACTCAGTGGTTGGGAGATCGAAGGGGAATTTTCAATGAGCACAGATGAGGGAGAGACTTCTTCTATTTCTGCAAAAGGAAATGGACTTGAGATAAACGTTCTGGTGGTTGAGACTAAAGATGAAGGAACGTCAATTGTACAGACAGTCGTAGAGGAATAATAACTGCAATATTTAAATGATGTATATATAATAAAATGGAAGGAGACACTGTGCTCCTTCCATTTTGATTTTTGGGTATCTATATAATATAATTTCTAAGAATTAATAAGACTTAAGGCCAAATGAATCCTGTCATATAATTATTTTTCAAATAAAGTCTAAAAATATAGTAAAAGAATGGTTGAAACCAAAAAATATCTCATTAAATTCCTTCCGGATGGCAGATCCATTAAAGTCCCCCCGGGGTATAATCTTCGCCAGGCTGTTCTTGATAGCGGTCTCAACATAGATTCTTCCTGCGGCGGTGTCGGAACTTGTGGAAAATGCAGGGTAAAAGTGATAAAAGGTGATGCCGGATCAAAGAGGACCAAGTTTATCTCAGCAAGTGATAAAAAGAAAGGATTTGTCTTATCGTGTCTTACCAAGGTAAGAAGCGACCTTGAGATAGAGATACCATCAAGTAAAAAAAGCAAGGCAAAAATAGCTGAGGGGAAGTACAGCAGCAGGACCCAAAAGGCCTATTCGGCGATAAATACCAGGGAGCTTTCCAGTGTTGAGGTAAAACCATGGTTCCTTAAAGAAAACCTTATAGTCGAAGAACCCACTCTGTCATCTGGCACAAGTGATCTTTTTAGGATAAAAAAAAGCATAAGGGAGACGATGGGAATAAAAGATCCTGGTATTCCAATACATCTTATAAGGAAGCTCCCTGATAGATTGAGGAAGCATGACTGGAAAGTAACCGTAATAATGGATAAGGAAAATGAGATAATGATCGATCTTCACAGTGGACATCTGGACAAGAAAATATACGGGATAGCCCTGGACATAGGCACCACAAGTCTTGTGATGTATTTAGTCGATCTTCTTAATGGTTCTATCCTTGGCATCCAGTCTGGATATAATCCCCAGATAAAATTCGGTGCAGATATTATAAACCGGATAGTATATTCAAATAAAAAAGGAGGTCTGGCAAAACTCAGGGAGGTCCTGACAGATACCTTAAATGACCTTATAAAAAAATTGCTTAAAGACAATGATATCAATACAAGAGATATAGTATCGATGATGATTGCCGGCAATCCTACCATGATGCATCTTTTTTATGGGGTTCCACCAAGATATATAAGAGAAGAGCCATATGTCACAGTGGGGAATAAGTTTTCGAATTCAACCACAAAGGAAGTCGGTATAAAATATCTTGCCAATGCACATGTTTACAGCATACAGGGAGTTGCCAGTTATCTTGGAGGGGATATAACTTCCGGAGTATTGGCGAGCGGTATGTATGATGAAGATGAACTTGCCCTCTTCATCGACCTTGGCACCAATGGAGAACTTGTTGTCGGAAATTCAGAATGGATGATGGGATGTTCATGTTCTGCCGGTCCTGCTTTTGAGGGAGGCGGCGTAAAATGCGGCATAAGGGCTGCTGATGGTGCGATCGAGAAAGTATCCATAAACCAGGAGACATTTAAGTGTAATGTGGACATAATAGGGGACCAGACCCCTGAAGGCATATGCGGTTCTGGTCTTATTGATATTTTAGGGGAGATGTATATCAGGGGAGTCATAGACAGAAAGGGAAAATTCAATAGGGACATAGGTAATAAATACCTTCTATGTGAGAAAAGGGACTGTAAATATGTGATAGTACCTGCTGATGAGAGTGCCACTGGAAAAGATATTTATATTAGTGAGATAGATATCGATAATCTGATCAGGGCAAAGTCTGCAATATATGCAGGGATAAGGACCCTGCTTGAAGAAGTGGACCTCAGCATACATGATCTGCAAAAAGTATATATTGCGGGAGGTCTTGGAAGGAATCTTAATATAAGGAATGCAGTAACAATAGGAATGCTTCCTGATATAAACATTGATAAATATCATTTTCTGGGAAATACTTCTGTAACCGGTGCATATTTGAGTATAATGTCGGAGGATAAATATAATGAGAGTGTAAAAATAGCGGACCATATCACCTATATAGAATTAAGTGTTAATATGAAATTTATGGACCGGTATGTAGCAGGCCTATTTTTACCTTATACGGATATGAAAGATTTCCCGACGGTAGAAGAATACATATATTCTATTGATAAATAAATATTATAATTATTTCTATTCTTGAAAGGATCCAACTGGCTTATGGGTAAGAAAATCGCCATTGCAGGAAAAGGAGGAGTGGGTAAGACCACTACAAGCGGCCTTATAATAAGAAACTTGATCGATGCAAACAAGGGAACGGTCCTGGCACTTGATGCTGATCCAAATTCCAATCTTAACGAAGTACTTGGTGTAGAGGTATCTTCGACAATAGGTATGATCAGGGAGGATTTTAAAAAAAATGCCCCCAGGATGACCGGAGGGATATTTAAGGACCAGATGGTTGAGATGAATGTACACCAGGCCCTGATCGAGAGCTCAAACTTTGATCTTCTGGTAATGGGCAGGGGCGAAGGTCCGGGCTGCTATTGTGCTGCAAATAATCTTTTTAAAACATATATTGATACGCTCCAGGATAACTACGGGTGGGTAGTAATGGACAATGAAGCAGGGATGGAACACTTGAGCAGGCGGACGACAAGCGATGTGGACTGGCTCCTTATAGTATCTGATCCTTCTCCCAGGGGGATACTTACGGCCGCACGGATAAAGGACCTTGCAAAAGAAGTAAATGTCTCAGCGGGGGAGATCCACCTCATTGTAGGAAGGGTCGATGGGAAACTCGACAGCCGGCTTGAAAAAAGTATAAATGAAAAAGAGCTTGACCTTGCCGGGATCATAAATAGTGATGATGATATACATGAAATGGATCTTGAGGGTGGTTCAGTTTTTGACCTTCCGGCAGACAGTAAATCGCTTCTGCAAGTACGCGGCCTGCTTGAAAAGATCGGTGTATTTTAGGATCCTGCCTACCCGAAGGATTGGACAATAGGTCCAATTCCCTGATGGGCTCATATCTGCAATAAACAGCGTAATAAATAGTGCAATAATACCTTGTAAATTAAATCCCTTCCTATATAATATTAAAAATTGTTCATTGGATGCACATATGTTCATACTAAAAAATATTCTATCAAACCAGTGAAGATCATAGTGAAATTAAACACCAAAAAGATGCTGGAGTTTTTTTTTAAAAATGATAGAATTGCTAGGGTTGTAAATGCATTATATAGTATAAATAAATGATTTAATAATTTGTAATTCTGTTTACAAGGAGGCAGGTTTTGGGCTTTCAAATACCAAAAAATCCCTATTCCGGAAAGATCAATGAATTAAAACTCGGCACAGGTGGTTCACAGGTGCTCGTAGGGGGTGAAGCAGCCTTACCATTCTATACTTTTGAAGGAGATAACCCCAATAGGCCTATAGTGGCTATGGAAGTATATGATGAGAAACCTTCAGATTGGCCTGAAACTGTAGCTAAATACTTTACAGATGTCTTTGATGACCCCGTAAAATGGGCAAAAAAGAATATTGAAGAATACAATGCTGATGCGATATGCCTGAAACTCACACGGATCAATCCAGACGGAGAGAATATGAGTCCGGAGGATGCGGCGGAAATGACAAAAGACTTGCGGGAAGCCATATCTAAACCACTCATAGTATATGGAACGGGTCCGATTGACAAGATCGCTGAAGTGATGAAAAAGGTATCCGAAAAGAATGCAGACAGCAATATCCTGATG
>JAZFRP010000041.1:0-2696 GCA_036445715.1 Candidatus Humimicrobiaceae bacterium
GGAGGAAGTAAGGAAGCCGGTAATATAATCGCGGATCTTTCAGGTAAAAATATCAGTTTCTCCCTTTTTTTAAAAGTGAGACTAAGGGATGAACAAATAAATAAAAACATGGCAGCCGTAGTAAACCTTTTTGCTCAGAATTATAGACATGGAAACAAAGTAGACCCGGAAGCAGGGGCATATAACCAGACTGTAGGATTTGATGGGTTTAATATTGATCTGTCACTTGAGGACGAGATCATAAATACAGTTTCTATTGATACATCACCGGCCAGGATAATAAATAGTGATTTCTTTAGTGACCTGGACATCGATCAGCTGATAGCCTATATGGGAAGATTTGACTATAATGCCGGTATATTCGGGGAGCTGGTATTTTGCCAGGCAATAGAGGAGCTGCTGCAGCTGGGGATTCCAAAAAGAGCAAGATATATAAGGATGCTTTTATCAGAATTATTCAGGATGATCAATCATCTGGAATATATTTCAAATATTTCCAGTATCCTGGATTATGATATTGCCAGGAATCTGGCTCTCCTCGAAAAAGAAAAGATCCTGCGGACAACCGAGATAATAACGGGAGCAAGAATTATCCCTAATTATATAAGGATCGGAGGGGTAAGAGCAGATATTCCATCTGATATTTTAAAAAAATTAAAAAGACAGCTGCCTTCAATGTATAAGAAAATAAAGAGAATAGAGAATATTCTTATCAGGGATTTTGTACTTATTGAACGGACAACAAATATTGGTACTATTACAAATCAGCTTGCAGCGGAATTTGGAATAAGCGGACCCAATCTAAGAGCTTCGGGATCAAGATATGACCGGAGAAAAGAAAATGACCATATAAGTTATGGAGACCTTCACTTCACGATACCCTATGGAAGAAAAGGGGATTGCCTGGAAAGGATAAGTATAAGGTTTGCCGAGATCTACCAGTCACTAAAGATCATAGTCCAGGTATTATCAAAGATACCGATGGGGCCCATAAGAAAAGGGATAAATCTTTCTCATCTTGATGTGGATCCGAGTGTCTTCACTTCTTCAGTGGAATGCCCTCATGGTGAAATGAAAATATTTGGAGAACTGGAGGGTAAGACCCTGAACAACCTGGCAGTATTCGGTCCTTCAAAAGCCAGTCTTTCTATTGCCGGGACATTGCTGGAAGGAAGTTCATTAGAAGATACCAGACTGATAATTACCAGCCTGGATATAAGCGGCGGAGAGATAATGGACTACTATTTTTAAAAAATAATATAGAGCCGGTGGATAATTGCTTTTAATACTTGAAAAGACAATATATATATTAATAATAGTGGCATTGAATCTATATGTCTGCACCTATCTTGTCTCAAAACTTTCATCAAGGATGGAACTCAGGAGGGGCTACAGGATGACGAGGATAGGGGGGATCGGGTTTCCATTGATCAGATTCCTGTCTTATTTGGGAAAAAAGGCGAATATTAATATATGGGTCTTTTTACTTTTTATATTTTCATTGCTTGTCTGGACCGTGGCTCCCTTTAGTTCTAATCTTGTATTGGTAGATATGGACTGGAGCCTGATGGGAGCAATATTATTTGTCATTATAATCATAGTACTTAATCTGGCGGGTCAGATAACCACCCGTTACCGTTTAGTAATGGGAGAAACTTCCAGGAAGATGATCATGGTTTTAAGTCTTACCATACCGATATTTCTATCTATTATATCGATCATGCTTGTAAACAGGTCCTTTGGCTTTAAGGAAATAGTGAGTCTCCAGCATGTATATTGGAATATTGTATACCAACCCCTGGGATTTATTATATGCCTTATATCAATAGTGCTGGTAATAAAGATCTTAAGATTTAATAAAAATGGAGTTTTTGGTGCCGCAGGGTTTAATAGACTTGAAGGCAATGGATTATCAAGATTAATAATGAGTTTTTCAGAATACACTATAGTCATCTTTTTGATCTATATGACTGTACTTCTTTACCTTGGAGGCTATAAGAATCTTTTCTTTATAAGAGGGGAGATAATGCTGGGGATAAAATTTTATGCAGTCTTTATATTCTCATTATTAGCCGGCAAAGCCCTCGGGAACATAGAAGACTACCGGCTTCTTTTCAGGATTAATTTTAAGTTTTTAATACCCCTGGCCCTTATAAATCTTGCGGTAACTATTGGTTTTTTTATTGCCCGTAATATTTATAGCCTGGTATAGAGTTTTAAAAGAGAGTAGAAAATGTTTCAAATACTAAAAAATTTTTTTATAGGACTTGGAAATCTTTTTAGAAAACCAAGGACTGTTGTATATCCAAGGGAGAAGATAATAATCCCTGAGAAAAGCAGGGGAGTGCTCCACCTTAAGCTGGACCTTGATTCCCTGGATGTTATCTGCAATGGTTGCGGTAACTGCCAAAAAGTATGTCCTGAAAACTGCATAGAGGTAAAGGTAAAGGTCAATGATGATGGGAAGGAAAACCTGGATCAATTCATTCTGGACTTTGGCAGATGTATCTTTTGCGGTAAATGTGTCGAATCATGCGAGTTTGAAGCTATTGATATGTCATATAGATACCAGCTTGCAGACTTTGACAGGAAGAACCTTGTGATGGAGAAAGTGGACCTTATAAAACCCTCGGGTACATTGAGGGATTTTTGGAAATAAAAATATAGCCGGAGACATATATGTCTATCGAAAGCCA
>JAZFRP010000042.1:0-3051 GCA_036445715.1 Candidatus Humimicrobiaceae bacterium
TCATATTATTGAGGAGGGACTTCCCGGAAGAACGACGGTATGGAGTGATCCTGTTGAAGGTGAAGACAAAAACGGGGAAAAATATTTACTGCCCTGCCTGCTGTCCCATGCACCCATAGATCTTGTAATATTGATGCTCGGGACTAATGATCTCAAAATGAGGTTTTCGGTGACAGCTTTTGATATTGCTATGAGCATTGGTGCATTGATAGGGATAATAAGGGGAAGCGGTACAAATGGGGAAGGCAAATCCCCGGAAATACTTGTAATCAGCCCTCCACCACTGGGAAAGCTGAGTAAATTTGGTGAATTTCTTGAAGGCGGTACGGAAAAATCTAAGAAACTGGCAAATTACTATATGAGAATTTCAAAACAACTTGGATGTGATTATATGGATGCAGGCAGAATCATCAAATGCAGTGAAATTGATGGGGTACATTTTGAAGAGGCGGAACATGCCAAACTGGGAAGAGCCATGACAGACAAGGTAAAGACCATTATTTAGTGCATTCAGAATAATATCATATAATAATAATCAGTATTTTTAGCAAATGATATCAGAATCAATAGAATATATATCGGAGGGTAACTGATGGAAGATTTTAGTTTTTACAGACCTACCAGGATCATTTTTGGCAGGGGTTCTGAAGAGAAAGTGGGAGAGGAAACAAAAAAATACGGGAAAAAAATACTGCTTCATTATGGCCAGGGAAGTATAAAAAAAACAGGTCTCTTTGATAAAGTGATGAAATCACTTAAGAAAGAGAATATAGAGGTTATAGAGTTAGGTGGTGTTAAACCTAATCCCAGGTTGAGCCTGGTAAGGGAAGGTATAGATGTCTGCAAAAAACAAAATATTGACTTCATCCTGGTAGTGGGTGGAGGCAGCACTATTGATTCTGCAAAGGCTATTGCGGCAGGGGCTGAATATGATGGTGATGTGTGGAATTTCTATTCAGGTGATAAAGTCCCCGTAGAAAAGGCCCTCCCCTTAGGAATAATATTGACCATACCTGCTGCCGGCAGCGAGGTCAGCCCAGACAGCGTGATAACCGATGAGGACGGTTTGTATAAAAGATTTACAAGTGGGGAACCGCTGATCTCTAAATTTTCAATACTTGATCCTGAACTGACATTTACTTTATCAGCCAAACAAACAGTTATCGGGGTCTCAGATATACTGGCCCATATCTATGAGAGATACTTTACACAGGTAAAGAATGCCGAGCTCACAGACAGATTGGCTGAAGCTACAATGAAAACAGTGATCAATAATACCAGATTAGTCCTGAGGGACCTTAAAGATTATAATGCCAGGGCCGAAATAATGTGGGCCGGCAGTATAGCGCATAATGACCTCCTGGTCACAGGAAAGACAGGTGATTGGGCTTCCCATATGATCGAGCATGAGCTTTCTGGCATATATGATATTCCTCACGGAGAAGGCCTGGCTATTGTATTTCCAGCATGGATGAGATTTGTTTATAAAGATAATATCTTGAAGTTTGCCCAATTTGCCCAAAGAGTCTGGAATGTTGATACAGATTTAAATGATCTTGAATGGACCGCACTTGAGGGGATCTCAAGGGTCGAAGCCTTTTACAGGGAAATCGGTCTCCCGGTAAGTTTAAGTGAGATAGGTATAGGGGAAGACAGGTTTGAAGAGATGGCAGCCAAATGTGTAGAAGATGGATCGGTGGGGCATTTCAGGGAACTGAAAAAAGATGACATTATGGAAATATATAGATCAGCTAAATAGTATTGGCAGTAAAATTGGTAAAATGGAGCCTTCTACCAGGACAGGCTACTAAGCCTTCATCTTCCATTTTGTGAGGATATTTTCCCTGTCAAATACCCTGACTGCTATCCTGAGAAGGATAGGACATAATATGAGAAAACCCAGGCATCCCAGCAGGAGATATGTAATATTTATAAGGAAGAAACCTGCGATCTGCAGACCGATTATTAAATAGATAGGGAATATTATAACAGAACCGATGCCCTGAGCCGACCTTATATCAGTCGATTTGGATGATACTATAATACTGACCATTGTAAGCAGAAATGAAAGAATGGGGCTGAGCATAAAAGCGACTACAAGCCATTCCACCGTTGGTAAAGGGGCATAACCCATCTTTACATAAAGGACTACATCTACTACCAGTGTCAGTATTAAAAAATTTATAGTAGATATTACAAATGCCGGTACCATTGCAGTAAGTGCTTTTCCAAATAGAAGTTCCCGCGTCTTAATGGGTGTACCCAGTAGAGGTTCCAGTGTATTGTTTTCTTTTTCCATGAGTACCGATGCCGGTGCGATAAGACTTGGAACCATAGCAGGGATCATAAGTAAAAAGATCAGGAATTGCTTTATTACAAATCCAATAAATACCCTTTCCGGATTATCGACCTGACCGAAGACCTTACTTATGAATTTTGCAGTATCCTCATCCTCCATTATTGAGCCGCTAGCAATTGTTACTATCAGGGGCATTGCGATAGAGAACATAACAGTGATGATGAGGATCGGCAGCCAGATATTCTTATTCTTGAGTACTTCCTTGATTTCCTTTTTAAATATTATTAATGAATTTTTCATTTAGTTTCCTCATCTTTAATAAGGTCCAGGTATATCTCCTCAAGCGATGCCTTGATCTCATTTAAATACAGTATATCAATACCATTTGCTGTAAGTTCCCTGACGATAGAGGGATTTGATTTTTCAGGTTCATTTACAAGAAGTATTGCCTTATTATTATTTATATCCACTTCCAGTATGTTCTTGATACTTTTCAAGACAGGAACAAATCTCTTAGCATCATCTGCAAAGACTATTTCTACTTTGCGGTGTTTATCATGGTTTTGAAGCTCTCCAAGCGATGCTATTCTTATTATCTTTTTTTTGATGAAGCATATCCTGTCAGATAAGGTCGAAGCTTCTGAAAGATTATGAGTGCAGAGAAATACAGTGGTCTTTTCCCTTTTGAGGCTCTTTATGAAACTCCTGACCATATGGGCACTTTCCGGGTCAAGCCCGGCAGTAGGTTCATC
>JAZFRP010000043.1:0-8700 GCA_036445715.1 Candidatus Humimicrobiaceae bacterium
AGGACCGTAATATCTTTGGCATCATAACTAGATTTTTTCAAACAAAACCCCTATTTTAATTAAATTACATTCATTATTTAAAAAGACAAAAGGCAATAAGCCAAACAAAATAATAGCTACTTCACTCATTACCCTTCCTGATTGAAATAATTATTTTTTTTAAAAAAAGCACTATTAAGAATGCTTATTCTATCAGGTATTATTATACCATATTTTGAGACAAATTTTGTCTAAATACGCAAAAAGAATTTAAAGATCTGCCTTAAATCTTATAGTCTTTACGACATCTTCTCCGGTAAAGGAATTGATCTTTTCTTTGAGCTTTTCAGACATGAGGCTGAGCTCATTTGCCCATGTTGAAGTTGTGACTGAAACATACAAAGTCTTATTGACAAGTTTTTTCGGTTTTGACTTTTTTGCTATCCCCGGCCCTACAATATCTTCCCAGTGATTGAATATATTGGATATTTTCAATTTCTTACTTAATTCCATCTTATCAACGACAGAACCGATTATACTGCCAATATCTTCAATTTTTTTCATTAGCGCGTCCGCATAAAATATTTATATTATATATCCCAAAAAAATCATGACTCTGCATTTATACTATCCAGGACAAGCTGGGAAATGTCCATCGCTTTTATTTTTGACTTTTCCTTCTTCAATGCAGTAGCTATCGTCCGTATGCATTGCTGGCAGGAAGTAGTTACAATATCTGCACCTGTGGCTATTATCTCTTTTGCCTTGATCGATGCAATATTTGATGATAGTTCGGTATCGATGGATTCTACATTACCTCCCCCGCCGCAGCAAGTCGCATATTCCCTATAGTTTTCCAGTTCAACAAATTCGATCCCGGGGATCATCTTGATGAGTTCCCTCGGCTCATCATAAATACCTGAATTCCTGCCAAGGTCACATGGATCATGATATGTGATTTTCTTTTCTACTGGATTAAGCTTTATTTTTCCGTCCTCAACCAGCTTATGGAGATAATGTACCAAATGCAGCACTTTAAAATTCATTTTTACATCTTTTACTACCCCTGCGTAGACATGGCTCCACATATGATAGCATGAGGGACAGGAGGTAATCAGGACCCTGGCCCCGGTCTTATTGACTCTTTCAATATTGTGAGCGGCAAATTCCTCAAAATCTTTTGCAAACCCTGATGACATAAGAGGGAAACCGCAGCACCATTCATCATCTCCCAGAAGTCCGAAGTCGACTTTTGCACTCTGTAATATCTGGATTACAGACCTTGGTATTTTAAATGTCCTGGGGGAAAATGATGACACACACCCTACGAAATATATTACTTCTGCCTTTTGCTTTATATACATATTGTCTGGAACTTCAGGAACAGGTTTTATCCAGTCTGTCCTCCCCTCATTGGTGTCAAAAGAGACATTCCTGGCCTTTTTTAACCTTTCCCTCATTATATTCATGATCTCAGGATACTGTCCCTCATCCACCATGATCTCACGCAATTTCAGCCACAGGTCCTGGAGCTTTATATTTATATGACAGTCCACCTCGCACCTGGAACACATAGTACACGCAAATGCAGCATGAGATATTGCCTCTATCTCATCCTGGGTCAGTTTTCTTTTTAGTATTTTAGAAAGAAGGCCATATTCCTTGCTGACGGCACTCTTTAATTTTTCCATCTTCTTTTTTGGTGAAATGGATACATCCTTGCTCCCCTGATAGGCGGAACACATGTCAAGACAGTTTCCACACCTGGTACATGCATCTATCTCAGCCAGTTGTTTTATTTTCAATTTATCTAATCTCATTATCAAATCCTTCTTTCAGTAATTGTTTTTATCCGGTTTATCTGCTTATTTTATTAAACAGGAATAAATATTTTTTAATCCTCACTTAATTTATTATATACTGCAACTACCGGACCGAATACCATGTGTGAGTATTTTCCATAGGGTATATATACTGCAAATAGAAATAGTGCAATTATATATGCATAGAAGAATATTGCAGCCAAAATGCTCCAGTTTACGCCGGGAATAAAGTTCAGTATGAGGGAGAGGACATAACCTGCCGGTGCAAATGCAGCTTTTGCTGCAGGAGTGCCTTTTGCCAGAAAGAATGATGCTTCATATATAAATGAAAATATTGCTATGGTCGATATGATGACACCTGCAGATTTATCTTTAAGCTCAACTGATTTGTATTTTTTCTTCAGCAGCATAAACCTCATAACTGCAATAAATGCTCCTCCAAGTATTGCAAGTTTTGAAAGATCCATGACTATTGTCGTAAATCTATTCTCAAGCGTTCCAAATACCGTCACAAACCATGGGCCGGATCCATCTATTATAGTGTTCGGGGCAGCTGCAATAGCGATCACATGAAGGATCGTTATCAATGTAAAGCCTGCAAGTCCCCCGAACATAAACATATGGATCAACCACTTTAATATACTGTCCCTCATCAAGTTTCCATGGACTATTCCATCAGCAAAGAAGCTCTTTATCATTACCGGGGCTTTCCTGCTAAAAAGAGCCCTGCAAAATAAACTCATGCATTTTACAAGCTTGGAGTATTTAGATCTCTTCTTTGGGCCGTCCCCTCCTGTGCCTTCCATCCAGATTAATATCCGGTAGAGAAAACCCAGGCAAAATAGAAACAGGCAAACTCCAAAAATAATCCATAAGGCTGTCTGGTTTATTATCATATTCTTCCTTCTATACGAATCTTTTAATAAATTTACTGACCTGATTGATTGTTACAATTAGGTTACAATTGAGCCTGGCTTATAATATCATATTTGACTTATAAAAATAAGGTACCTTTATATTAGATTTTATCTGATTTAGCAAGATTATATAAGATGAAGAATATGTAGAAAGTTAATGCTAAAGAGACTTCTGTCCCTGGCATAAGCGAACATAAAAGGATCATTATCTTGAGATGGTTTTTACTAAAAAAACTGGTTGATCCCAAGGATGACCAGGGAATATCAAGATCTCATATCGTAGTTATCTTATTCTTTCCAAATTTCTTGCTCTGTAGTAATGCCTGGTCAGAATCATATATAATATTTTCCAGGCTATTATCATTGCTTAAGCCGGATATTCCAATGCTAACAGTATATTTAAAATTACTATTTTGAATTATTTTCTGTATTTTATCAGCTATTTTTGTTGCTTCAGAAATATCAGTCTCTATAGGACAAATAATAAATTCATCTCCACCGATCCTACCCTTTATATCAACACCTCTTACAGAATTTTCTATAATTACGGCCAGATTTTTTAAAATTTTATCCCCGAAAGGGTGCCCATGCAGGTCATTGATCTTTTTAAAACTATCGATATCGATTGTGATGACTGAGAAATCTTTACTGAATCTTTTGGCTATCATGTATTGTGTTTCCATTTTTTTAAATAAATAATACCGGTTGGACAAGCCAGTCAACTGATCGGTTGAAGCGACAATTTCAAGATTTTTATTAGAAGAATCTATCTCCTTGAAAAAGAGTTCCAGCGGTTCCTTCAGATTTATCTCGATAAACAATTTATAAAAATAGAAAAAAGATACTACTTTTAATAAATGTCCCAGCATATTGTAAAAGTCGTAGACTTCTATGTAAAAAGTAAAAAACAACTCACTCATTATAAAAGAGATGATGGAGACCAGTAGAAAATAGTAAAGTCTACGTTTAAATAACTTCCTTTTCATCGTATAGACAATAATCGAACCAATGAGAATAGCAATAATTATATACTCACTTATTATTTTAAACCTTGTTAAGCCGTCCCCCTCTACATAGCTGCTGGGAAAGACTTCAGTGTAAAAAGTTATCAGTATAAGGCCGGTAAAGATCAAAGTGAATAAAACTGCTATTATGCTTGTAAATCTCCGGGTAACTTTTTTTGAGATCAAAAAAACGGCAATAAATAAACATATTGCCTGCAGATACCTTGATGAGATCCAGAGTTGAGTAGGAAGATCTGAATCAAACCCGGTAAATATATTTACTCCTTTATATGCTAATGTGTGCAGGAAATCAATTGAAGAAACAGTTAGGAAGGTTGCTCCTAAAAATAGAAGGAAACTACTTTTGGTTAAATATAATGTATTTATTATTATGATGAAAATAGATACTCCGATTATTATTGATAAAAACTCAATAACAAAATGGAATAACAGGTAATTGAACTGGGATAAAAAAAACAGGCCCACCAGGATCCCTATGCCTATTACAGAAAAACCAATTGTTTTAATAGTATTTTTTGACATATAAAATAATTAAAAACTAAATTATCTTTTAAAAAATAATATATTATTAGTTCCCGTGTTTTTATATACTAAAATACGTCTTTTTATTTGTCAATCTATGTATCCACCCTAGTTTCCTCCGGATACTGAAAAAACAATTTTAGTAGAAAGTTCGGGGATAATCGATGTGTAAGAATTTTAACCGGACCACTCAGGACCAGGAAGGGTGGTTCATTATTTTTCTATCCTATATCTTCATCCCTTTAATATTGTTATCACTGACCAAAAACCTTGAACCGAAATCAATATCCAGCTTATCAAGATAGCTGATATTTGTAGCAGTGACAAAAGTCTGGAAACTTTCATTTATTACTTTCACCAATTTTTTCCTTCTCTCGATATCAAGTTCGGAAAGGACATCATCAAGCAGGAGGACCGGGTCCGTGTTCAATCTTTTTTTTAATATATAAAGCTCACATAATTTCAAGCTGATAGATGCTATTCTCTGCTGTCCCTGGGAACCAAAGGACCTTATATCTTTCCCATTAAAAGATATTACAAGATCATCCCTGTGTGGCCCTATAGTTGTATTCTTAAAAGTAAGATCCCTGTCAAAGTTATCACGCAGTTTTTTCAAAAATATTTCCCGGAGGCTGTCCAAATCAGGTGCTGCCTGTTTTTCTTTACTGTTTCTGTCTCGTCCCCGTTCTGGATTATTATTCCTACTCTGACCTTCGTTCCTGTCCCAGCTGAAAAGATAGTCAATACCAGCACTTGTTCCCTTGAAAAAATCCCCGGCATATTCACTGAATTTATCCTTTATGATATTAAGAAGCTCCAGCCTCTTTTCCATTATCCGGATCCCGTATTTAATTAAATTTTCATTCCATGCATCAATGGTATCCAGGTGACTGCTCAATGGTTTTCCCTTTATACTTTTTAGCAGGCTATTGCGCTGCAGGAGTATCTTCTGGTATTGAAGTCTGAGACTGTAAAAATCCCCATAGATCTTCTCGAGTATAGAATCCAGGAAATTTCTTCTCTCACCAGGACCGGATTTTATTATTTTTAAATCATCCGGTGAGAAGAGAACAGATGGAAGAATAGAGATGAAGTCTGACTTCTTCTTCTGGTAGACCCCATTTACCCGGATCTTTATATTATTTTTTTTCCGGATCTCAATTTCTATGGTATTTGTTTTGTTTTCTTCTTCCGATCCCAGCCTAGCCCTTATAAGTGAAAAATCGGCTCCCCATTTTATCAGCTCGTCCTGTATGTGGGTACGGTGTGAATGCCCCGTCGATAGATAGTGTATTGATTCTAAAAGATTGGTCTTTCCATTGCCATTATTGCCTACAAGCAGGATCGAGCTCTTATCAAATTCCAATTTGACATGTTCATAATTTCTGTAGTTTTTCAGTTCAAGATTTCTTAAATACATTAATGCTTATACTGTTTTTGTTAAATAAAATGATAAATATATTGTCTTCCCTTAAATGATCATCAGGAGGTCCCTGATTCCCATATTATAGATCAAACAGTGCATTATTCCTGACAAGAGTAAGATGCAATCCCTAATATATCAGTACTTTGACTCCAAGCGGAAGTGTCTCATAAAGCCATTTAGCTTCATCTAGCCTGAGCCTTATGCAGCCATGGCTTGCGGGCTGTCCAAGTTTTTCAAATTCCTCTATTATCATCTCACCGTTTTCATCAAATGGAACACTGTGGATAAGATAGTTCCCAAAAAACCTTACCCAATAATATGCTCCCACATTATAACGGTCAATCCATGAATATTCTATTTTCTCGATAGTAGTAAACTCACCAAGGGGCGTATCGTCCCCTGGGGTCCCTCCGGAGCATACAAACTCTTTTAGGACCTCATCAGAGTAAAAGACGATCAATCTCTGTCGAGGCAAGTCTACCTCTATCCTGAAATCTTCACTATTGCTGTAATCGATATTCTCGATGATCGAAATATCTTCTTCTTGCCTGGTACTACTTTCTTCAGAAACTTCCCGCAATGAATCATCCTTCCCGGACACATCAGTATCTTCAGGTTCATTATCAGCTTCTTCGCTTTTTAAAACTTCAGCTGGTGACTCCTGGGGTTTATCATCTATTTCAGCTGTAGCATCAGTAATTTTTTTATTTTCTTCTTTTGGGACCGCTGCAGGGATGTCTTCTCTTTCTTGAAATAATGACTGGTCTTTTTCCATATTGAGACTTAATGCTACCACTGTATTATTGCTGTCTGGAATCATTTTTTCATCACCGATGATCTCTGTGGTGTCTTCCTGTTCATACCCGGGGTATTTTCCATCCTGCACATCATCACCTATCTTTATGATCTTATCACCAAGGACTATAACTACAACTATGGCGATCCCGATAATGATTATATCTATGATTTTCTTAAATTTGTTCATTTATATCTTTTAAAACGTTAAAGATCATGTTTTGTATATTATAGAATAGAATAATATATTATCCCCTGTTTTTTTTCTATACTATATCGGAATCAAATTAATATATAGATTTACAGGAATTTGATAATTTATAATTATTTTTCCCATTAGAGCATATAAGCTAAGCCAGATGATCCAGGTAATTATCAATGTCTATTTTCTTTGTCTTATTCAGCAGTGTGCTGATCCATTATTTCATTTGCAGCATCAACATCAGTTAAAAGCACATTGATCAGGTTCCCTTTCAATGCTGCATGAAGTATTTTAGCTTTCCTTTGTGTAATAGCAATACCGACGACATAATTAGTAGATTTCATGAGTTCAATGGGAAATATATTAATTATTCTCTCACTGATCTCATTTGGTACAAATTTACCATCTTTATCAATAAATAAATAATTTATATCTCCGATAACACCGAGATTTGACAGATAATCCAGTTCTTCAAGGCTTAATTGGCCGGTTCTATACAAACTGCTCTCAGTACTAATATCACCCATACAAATAATTGATACATTTACTTTTTTAGAAAGCTTAAATATTCCTTTTGCCGTACTATCTCTCTCGATTGATTCTTTTATTTCTTTTGTATCAACCAAAGTTGGTACATTAACAACATAAGACGTACCATTGAATTTTTTAGCTATTATTTGTGCAATATTGTTTGAATGCTTATCATCGAATAGCCTGCCATAACCTCCGATCAAAGGTATGACTTTAATATCTTTTTCTATATTGATCTCCATAAGATCGGCTATTTTTTCCAGGGTTGTACCCCATCCAACCCCAAGGAAGGTCTTATCTTTTACTATCTTTTCAAGCAGTTCAACCAGCCTGTATTGTAAATGCTGCAAGGTCTCGGAGATATTGTTGGAAGAAGGAACTATTATGCATTCCTTTAAATCGAAGATTTTCTTCAACTCAAGTTCTAATTTATCATATTTATTTAAATTGTAATTTTCAGGGTATTTGATCTTAAATTCTATCAAGCCGTCCCTTTTGGCTTTTGACAGATACCTTGAGACAGCAACTCTTGATAGATTGAATCTTGAGGCGATCTCCACCTGCGTCATATCATCAATATAATAATTTTTGAGTATTTGAAATATTATTTTTTTTTGCTTCAAATCCACTTTCTGCCTCAAACAAAACTAAATAAATTTATCATTAATCCGCTATGACTTCAATAAATATCATACATTTTCTTGTTCTATGAACGGTTCAAACTCAGGGTACTTACTCTAAACTGCAAAACTATTGATCGAATAATTTGATTGTTTTAATTTATTAATGATCCACTCCCGGGAATTCCTGATAGTATTAAAATTATCTTTTTTACTGTCGGCCCACATTTCAAGAAGTAATGGTCCGCGAAAATCAATATCACTCAAAGCATTAAATGCTGAGACAAAATCGACAATACCCTCACTGAAAGGAACATTGCGGACAACTCCTGGCCTGGTGTCTTTGATGTGCACTGCAACAATATGGTTACCATAATCTTTTAACTGTTTTGTCACATCCTGGCCCATAGCAGTTAAATTACCTATATCAGGATAAATTTGCAGCCAGGGTGAATTGATATCATTAACATAATACATAATTTTATCAAGCGAATCTGCAAATTCACTATCAACATTTTCCATTGCGAGTATCACTCCATGTGAGGCTGCCACCTTCAAACATTTTTTTAGATTATTTCCAAAAGCCTCTCTGGACAGATCAGTACTTTTTTCCCCGGCCATTACATCATAGCCGGCAATCTGGATAAGCCTGATACCTAATTGAGACGCAAAATGTATGGCATTTATGATTATTTCCATACCTTTTTTTTGAATATCTGTATGTGAGCTGCCAATTGGAAAACGCCTGTTTGCACTTAAACACATGGATAATAATGGAACTCCGGTTTTTTCACTCATCTCTCTAAGATCTTTCTTTTTATTGCTGTCCCATTCGAGCCGTTCAATTCGTTTATCAGTCT
>JAZFRP010000044.1:0-7015 GCA_036445715.1 Candidatus Humimicrobiaceae bacterium
AGGCCGATAACAGAATAATTTGATTTGGGATCCTCTGGTTTTTCCTCAATATTTATTACTTTGCCGTCCTTTATCTCAGCTACCCCGAACCTTTCAGGATCGCTTACCTCTTTTAGGAATATCTTCGCTCCCTTTGGCTGTTTTTCGAATTCATTTATGGCTTCCGAGATATCATCCTTTATTATATTATCTCCCAGCATGACAATTACTTTATCTTCATCTACAAAATTCTCAGCAAGCTTTAATGCATCTGCGATCCCGCCTTCGCCTTCCTGGTATGTATAACTGATATCCTTCAGGCCAAATTCACTTCCATTGCCTAAAAGTCTCAGGAAATCACCGGCATTATTTCCGCCTGTGACTATCATGATGTCTTTAAGGCCGCCTTTTACCAGGGTATTTAATGGATAATAGATCATTGGTTTATTATATACAGGCAATAGATGTTTGTTAGTGACTTTTGTGCAGGGCAGCATCCGTGAACCAAGTCCTCCCGCTAGAATTACTCCCTTCATCTGACTGACCACCTCTCTAAATAATATTATTTATAATATAAAATACAAAAATAGCTATTGAAAGGCAAATGCAATATACTGCAAAAATATTTAAATTCTTTTTCTTTGTAAGGTAGAGCAGGTATTTTATTGCAAAAAATCCCGCCAGGTATGCTGACAGGAGACCCGACAGGAGGACCCATGCTGTATTTGCTCCCCCACTAAGTACTGCATCATTGGAACGGGACATTTCAAATACAAATGAGCCAAGTATTATGGGTATTGAAAGCAAAAAGGAAAACTTTACAGCTGCCTCCCTTTTAATGCCAAAAAACCTGGCAAAAGAAATGGTGGCACCGGATCTTGAGATACCAGGGAATACTGCAAAAGCCTGCCCGATACCGGAAGCCAGTGATGAAAGATATGTAAGCGACTTTTTTTGTTCTACTTTTCTCCCTCTGAACTCTCCGCCCCACAGTATGAAGGCTGTCACAAGTAAAAATACAGCAACTACCAGGGGTTTGGAAAAAATACTCTCTATAAGGTCACTAAGGAAAAGACCTGCCAGCACTGCAGGTATTGTTGCTATTATTATATAAAGACCCATTTTAAAATCTGTACTTTTTCGCAATCTCCTATAAAACAGTCCCAGTACAAAACCCCTGATTATCCTCCACGCATCCCTGTATAGCACTGTCAGGACCGCAAGAAGTGTTGCGAAATGGACGGTGACTGTAAAATATAGGGGTGGATAATCCCAGCCTGAAAAATACGGGATAATAACCATATGCCCGGAACTTGAAATTGGGAAAAATTCAGTTATACCCTGAATTAAACCTAAAACAATTGACTGTAAAATACTCAACTTATATAATGTTTAGAATTTTTATGAATTAATATATTAATTTCAAGATATTAACATAAAATTCAAGTAAAATAAAAAATAGAAATAGATACTAAAATATTGACATCTATTATTTAAGACATCAGGAAAGGTTTTTTTTAATAACTTAAAAAAATGAAAAAGAAAAAATTTTTAAAGAGAATAGGACCGGTTTTTAATTTTTTTAAAGGCATGGTAATAGGTGTAGCAAATCTGGTACCCGGAGTATCGGGAGGCACTATGTCCCTGGTCATGGGTATCTACGAAAAACTGGTAGAGTCTATTGGCGAATTTTTTAATAATAAAAAAAAGAGGAAACAGTATATCTTTTTTTTAATACCGGTTATCTTAGGCGGGATCGCAGCAATTCTTCTATTTGCCAGGGTCTTCAGCTTTCTTCTGTCATCGGATATATTTTCTCAACCCACATACTTCTTTTTCATTGGTCTTATACTGGGTTCGCTGCCCTTCCTTATAACTGTTCATCATGACATGAGAATAAGACCGGCCAGAGTCATGTTTTTTGTAATTGGACTTGGATTGGTAGTGCTTATCACATTTTTTATTGGCAGAGACAATGATCTTGATGCTTTTAAGATAAATTTTACTTTATTCAATATGATCAATATAACAGGCATCAGTATTAAGTATGGACTATGGTTGTTCTTTTGCGGAATAGTTACCTCTTCAGCAATGGTCATACCCGGTGTTTCTGGTTCAGCAATTTTGCTTGGATTGGGCGAATACAAAAATGTGCTGCATTTTGTAAGTGAACTGATGGTGGTACAGCTTGTTATTTTTGGTGTAGGGGCCGTAATTGGCATATTCTTTTGTGCCAAGCTCATTGACTACTGTTTAAAAAGGATTCCGTCAAATACTTATTATTTTATAATCGGCCTGGTTATAGGGTCTATTTTTCAGGTCGTAATGCAATCCCTGGAAAGCTTTAAACTTTCTTTGCTGCCAGTTGCACTGAGCATAGCAGCCCTGGGTGTAGGATTTGCCATTGCTTATGGGGTAAGCAAAATAAAAAGAAAAGCAGAAGTATAGGCCACAATGCCTATCTTACCTATTTACCGCTTATAGAAATATTTTCTACAAGAACCGTGGGGCTTCCAAGATACCCTCCTGCCGGGACGAATTTAAGGTCATTGCCTATCATCTTAAAGCTTTTTAGAAAACTTAATATATCAGTTGCTATGGTTACTTCTTTTACCGGTCTTGAGAGTTTCCCTTTTTCTATTAACAGTCCCTTTGCTCCAACACTCATCTGCCCGGAGATCGGATTGGTACCAGAACCCAGGCCGATAATATCCATAATATAAAACCCCTTGTTTACGCTACCGATTATCTCTTCCGGTGTATGGTTCCCGGGGCTTATATAGAAGTTTGATGATCCCACCGAAGGAGTGGACCTGTAAGATGCCCTGTTGGCATTTCCGGTAGAAAGTGTTTTGTCCTTTCTTGCCGTATAAGTATCGTAGAGAAAAGTTTTAAGGATGCCCTTTTCAAAAACAGAAGTCTTTCCCTTTATCACTCCCTCGCCATCAAAGGGCCGTGAAGCAAGCCCGGCGGGAAGAGTGCCGTCATCAAAGATATCTGCATCAATATCAAATATTTTCTTGCCTATGCTATCCTTAAAAAGTGATTTCCCCTTCTGGACAGAATCAGCATTAAGAGTGGATGCGATGACAGCCATAAACTGTGCCGCAACCATTGGATCAAGGACTATATCAAGAGGCTGTGACTCTATCTTCTGGCCGCCAAGTATCGAAACAGACCTTTCGGCAGCTTTAGCAGCAATATCTGCCAGTCCTATATCTGAAGGATTCCTCGAGATCCCAAAATAATCACCGGTGGAAGTATCTTTATCCTTCCTGGATATGGCATTTACATATACCAGAGCTATTGTTGTATTATAGCTGTCTGAAAGTCCATTGGAATTAAGTATTGCCACTTCTGATATGCCGTCACTATACATCACATTAGTGACTCCTGAGACTCTGCTGTCGGCCTTTTTTGTAAGTACTTCAAGTTCCTTTGCCATTTCGATCTTTTCGGTTATTGGTACTTTCAAATAATCCTTATCGAAAAGAAGTTTTTTATCCACCTGGTTTTTACTATATTTATGGTCCTTTTTGGTTGGAAGATAATTTAGTTTATCTTTTTTAGTGATCTTTGAATTATCCAGTGCTTTTTTTATTGCATTCCTTATAGCATCTTCCTGGAGTACGGCAGTATATGCATAACCGATCGAGCCTTCCTTGAATATCCTTATGCCTATTCCTGTTGAGTCAGAAAAGGAAAGTGTCTCAATGTCTCCATTAAAGACATCTATTTCATTTTCAAGACCGCGTGCAGCAAATACTTCCCATTGATCTGCACTCCCGGAAGGTATCTTTGCAGCAGTTTCACTGCATATCTTCTCGAGTTCTTCTATCCTGGTTTCAATTGTAAAATTTTCAGTCATCTTAAATATCCGGGTCCTTTTCTACCGGCCCCCTGTTCCTCCTACCGTTATCTCCGAAACTTTGATAGTGGGCTGGCCGACTTCATTAGCAGCAGACTGGCCCTGTTTTCCACAGAAACCGGGAGCAAAATCAAGGTCATCTGCAATTGCTTCGATCTTTTTTAATATATCAGGACCATTGCCGATAAGGGTTGCACCTTTTATCGGTTTCCCAAGCTTGCCTGACTCAATAAGGTATCCTTCGCTTATGCCAAAAACAAAATCACCCGTTGCCGGATCCACCTGTCCGCCGGCAAACTCTTTTGCAAATATTCCCTTTTTAACTGATCCTATAAGGTTTTGAGGTTTTTCAGTTCCTCTGTCTATGTATGTATTTGTCATCCTTGGTATGGGAACATGACGGAATGACTGCCTCCTGCCATTGGATGTCCTCCCCTTCCCGAGTTTTTTGGAGGATCTCAAGTCATAGATAAAACTTTCAAGGACCCCGTTTTTTATAAGTGTAACAGGAGATGAAGGATATCCTTCCCCATCAAATTTAAATGAACCCCAGTGATTGGGCATCGTAGGATCATCAATTGCATTTACTATACCTGAAGCTATCTTTTTGCCTTCTTTTCCCTTAAAAACCGATGCATCTTTTATAATCGAGTCAGCCTCAAGGCCATGTCCGCAGGCTTCATGGAATATTACGCCGCCAAATGCCGGTCCTATGACTACCGGGAGTGAACCCATGGGAGCATCTACTGCATCAAGCATGGTTATAGCTATCCTTGAAGCTTCCTTTGCAATACCTTCAGCTTTCGGGATACTAATAGCTTCATAACCGCTTGTCTTTGCTAGTGATTTATATCCTGTCCTCATATCACTATCTTTTTTTGCAACCGCATTTACCGAAAGAAATACTTTTACTATTTTCTGGAAGGACTGCTCTCCATATGAATTTGCAGTATAGACCTCTTCCTCAATATCGGATAGTGAAGTAGTCACCTGTATTATGTGCTTATCATATCCCCTGCATACCGTGTCAACTGCTACAAGTATGTCCTTTTTTTCATTTGCATAAGTAGCGGAGGGGGTTTTTAGAATATTTGCTTTATAGCCTGATGGTGCCTGCCGGAGTTCCCGGTTCAGGTCAAATAATTTCCCGGTTGTCGAACTCTTTCCAGCAGCACCCAGGATCTTTGCTGCTTCGATGAGTTTTTTTTCTTCAATTGAATCCACATAAGCATAATATGTACTGTCACCTATCCAGACACGCAATCCGCAGCCCATATCATATCCACTGTTTGAGTTCTCGATCCTGCTGTCTTCAAGCTTCAGGGAATTGCTTATGCTTTTTTGTATATATATCTCGGAAAAACTGGCTCCGCCAGAGTTCAATGTCCCGAGTACCTTTAGAGCAATACCTTTATCGATCAATATTTAATATTCCTGTCTATGAAAGAGCTTCTTCCACTTTTTTAGCAGTTGCCTTGCCCTTATTTATGATTTTTTCTACTTTTTCCTTTGTCTTGCCTGCCTTTTTGCCGACAGTTTTTGTGGTCTTTTCGAAAGCATCTTTGCTCTTTTCTAAAAAATCTTCGCCCATTCCCTTTACTTCAGCAAGCTTCACCTTGGCTACTTCAAATCCTTCTTTTGTCTTTTCTGCAAATTCTTCGCCTTTTTCTATCAAATCTTTTCTTGTCTCTTTGCCGCTTTTGGGAGCAAGCAGGATACCTGCTAAAAAACCTACCGCCAGGCCAAGTGTCAATGTTACCATGATCTCGGAAGCATGACTTTTACCTCTATTATCTTCCATATTCATCCTGTCCTCCTTCTGTTTTATAATTATATTAATATGGACCCGGTATATGGGACCGGTGGTCCATAAAATAAATGCAGGAAATTATTATTTTTTCTTGTCCTTCCCTGTCTTGCCCAGGCCGTTAATGATCCCGGCCGATGCACTTATTAGCTTTATGAGCGGGCTTGTGATCAATATCCTTGCAAGCCGTATTATTTTTTCCAGCTGCTCGACTATCGAACTTATGCTCTGGGTGAGATCAGTAATGGACCCGACTTCAGTGTTTAAATGAGATATTGTATCATTTAATTTTTCCACCATTGGGATTAAGCTCTCACTGAGCCTGTCAACCGTAAATCTTACTTTATTCAAAAGCCTGAACAGGGGAACAGCCACTATTATTGCTACAATAGCGAATGCAGATATGAGTATTATCGCTACAAGTCCTACGATTTCCAGTGATGTCATAATCTAACCTCTCGGTTCATTAATTAAAAATACAAATATAATTATATATATTTAAGTTATTTTATTCAAAAAATAATCAAACTAATTTATAATAAGCAATCAGTAAAGCCCAATATATTTTAAAACATTATTAGATAAGCGAGGTAGAGACCTAAGATGGGAATTAAAAAATCATTTATTTTCATTATAGTTTTGATCATAGTCCTTTTGATATCAATATCTTTGATATCCTGTACTCCCGCAGCTGTATCATCAAGTGAAGGCAGTAAGCCGGAGACAGGGGAAGAGCTCACCGCTGAAGAGGTCGAGGAACTGGCAGAAGCCCTTGAAGAAGAAGTGGTAGACGCTGTTGATTTTGAGAGTGCCCAACTGGGAGGAGAGCTTTCTGGTTATATGCCTTCTTATCTTTGCAGTAATGCTGATAATTATGTCGCAGTAGAAGTCACAAACAACTCTGATTTCACATGGAGGGTAGGCGGTACGAATACAGTCAGGATAGGCTATCATTTTTACGGCCAGGATGTCGACTTTGTAGAATATAACAAGACTGCACGGTCCTTACTTCCAAACGACCTTGAACCGGGAGAGACAGCCAGGGTCGAGGTACTGATAAATGATATAGTAAATCCGGGGATCTATGTTGTCCAGATAGATATTGAAGTAAAAGGATATGCCTGGCTATCTTCACTGGATGTTCCCATGGTAGAGGGACGGGTATATTTTGAGGATTGCGGACCGGATGAACGGGAAGAAGACTGACCCGTTTAAAAATAGTTGGCTGTTAGCCCAAAAACCGGATTACCGAACAGGCTAATGGGCCATAAAATATTTATCTTTTATAAAGCACAAGTTCTATAAATCCATCTTTTGCTGAAACCCCGGAATTCTTTACTGCACCAGAGGATCCGGCCCTG
>JAZFRP010000045.1:0-2489 GCA_036445715.1 Candidatus Humimicrobiaceae bacterium
CTGCTGGACTCGTACCATTAAAAGATATAGTATCCCATAAATTTCCATTAGAAGAACTTGGTAAAGCATTAAAATTCAATACTGAGCATAAAGAGGAAGTAACCAAGATAGTAATTGAATTGTAATGATTATAATCATGGGTGACATATAAAAATAGCCTTGAAGATTGATTCTGGGCATACATAAAAAAGAATAATGCTGTGGTTAAATATTGCCTTAAAGCAGTAGACACGATAATTATTTAGACTATATTGCAGTATTTTGGAAATATTGTTTTCCGATCTATTGTTATAAAAGTTGGTATAAATTTGTGTATTGCTTTTTCTAGCTTAAAGGATATTACCACACAGACCCTACTGAGTCGGGAAATAGTATTATATTGTTCTATCTTGATCAAAGGAGATAAAGATTAAAGGAGTTCAAGTATGGCCTTATTATTAGGTATAGACATAGGTTCTACAAGTATAAAAGCAAATGTTTATGACTTAAAAGGTAAGATGGTCTCAGGAGGAAGCAGGCCCACAGAGCTTTCACATCCATATAAGGACCATCCATCCTGGTGTATATGGGAGCCTGATGCAATCTGGAAAGCAGTAAAAGATTCAATTAAAGAAGCATTGAATGATATTGATGCAAAAGATGAGATCAGCTCAGTTGCAGTGACAGGATTTGGAATGGATGGTGTTCCTATAGATAAAAACGGCAAATGGCTGTATCCATTTATTTCATGGCATTGTCCAAGGACCGAAGAGGTGTGCAGCAGGTGGAGTAGTGAAGTAGGTCCGGATATTATTTTTTCAAAAACCGGGAAACAGGTAATGCCGATAGATACCGTATACCGCATTTTATGGATAAGAGAAAATCATCCGGAGATCCTTGACAGGACCTTTAAATGGCTGCTTATAGAAGATTATATTAATTACCTTCTATGCGGTGAAATAGCTACAGATTTTTCCATGGCTTCATGCACTTCTTTATTTGACCAGAAAAGCAGGAAATGGTCAGGAGAATTATTGAAAAAAGCAAACCTTGATATTTCCCTTCTTCCTGAACCGCAGCCTGCCGGTACCATACTTGGAAATATTTCTTCTGAAGTAAGTAATGAGACTGGTCTTCCAGTAACTGTAAAAGTAGTATTGGGAGGACATGATTACCATTGTGCAGCCCTGGCTGTAGGGGCCTTTATCCCCGAAACTGTTATGAGCGTAAACGGAACATGGGAAATGATCCTTCAATCTTCAAAAAAACCCATGCTGGAAAAAGAAGTGTTTGAAAATGGGATCAATGTCGAAAGCCATATTGCCAGGGATATGTATAATATTGTGGCATATTCTGTCTCGGGTCTTATGTATGAGTGGGTTGACAAAACATTATGTTTTGAAGAGAACATTGAAGCTGAGAAAAATAATGTTTCGCACTGGGATATACTTGAGAAAAAAGCTGCTGCTGCTCCCGTAGGTTCTAATGGATTGTTTTTCGCCCCGTATTTTTCCGGTGCTGGATCACCTTATGTGGACAGGAAAGCTTCAGGTGCATTTATTGGGCTTACAAATGATAGTGACAAAGAAAGCATTATCCGTTCTGTCATAGAAGCCCTGAATTATCAATCCCGGGATATGATCGGCGCTTTTGAAAATGCAGCAGGTTCATCTGCTGAAAAAATAGTCGCAACAGGCGGCCCTTCAAAAAGTGAGTTCTGGAATCAAAACAAGGCAGATATCACTGGTAAGCTGATAGAGATCCCTGCCGTGGATGAGGCAACACCCCTGGGCGCAGCAATTGTATCAGGAATTGGAACAGGTGTTTATAAAGATGAAAAAGAGGCATTTGACGAGACCTACCGTTTAGATCATATATGTGAGCCTGATCCAAAGAATAAAGGATTATATGATGACTATTTTCAGGTATACAAAAGACTGTATCCGGATTTAAAGAATATAAATAATAATATTTTTGATAGATTCAGGCAATGACGAGGAGAGTTATAAGAAGGTATGTCAGAACTTACAGGTGAAGAAAGAATTAAAAGAGTGCTCAACAGGCAGCAGCCTGACAGGGTACCACATTTTGAGTGGTACATAGATAATAAAATTATTGATGCACTTTCCCCGGGATCAGACTATGAAAAATTCTGCTATGAGATGGACATAGATGCTATCTGTGTCGACCTGGATTTTGATAAAAAGATGATCGAAGATGATCTGATACAGGACGAATGGGGTATGATCAAAAAGGATACCGGGGAATCACATACATATCCTATAGACGGTCCTATAAAGAATCTTGAGGATGCAGAGGAATATGTACCACCTGATCCGCTGAAACCCGGCAGGTATGATTCTGTCGAAAAGGCAATCAAGGAACATGCAGGAAAGAAAGCCCTAATCCTACACCTTAATGATGTCCTTTCAATTCCCAGCCGGCTTATGCCTTTTGAGACTTTCCTGATAAAAGTATTTGAAGAACCTGAAACCATCAAGCCATTGATC
>JAZFRP010000046.1:0-7918 GCA_036445715.1 Candidatus Humimicrobiaceae bacterium
CAGGAATTGATCTGTTCAAATGGTATTCATGCAGGATTAATTGTGGGCAGCAGTAAGAGTTCTCCGGATAAACTATCATTTGAATCGGAATTGTTTAAAGTTTATAAAGACGACAAAATAATTACAGAAGCTATCGCATCTGAAATTATGGGAGGCCCTTTGCATTCACTCAGGTGGTTGACTGGAAAATTGACTAAGAGAAATGAGGTATTGAGAGCCGGGAGTCTTGTTATACCCGGTTCGCCGGTTGAACTTATTAATATTTGTGAAGATACAAAACTAAAGATCTTCATCGAAAAAGTCGGGGAAGCTGCCGCATATTTTAAAACATAGCCAGAGGACTCTGGGTACGGTCATACTTTTCATCTGCCTATATTGATTGACCATTATAATTCTGCAAGTATTTTGCCATACCTGTCTACTTCCTCAACCGCCTGAGGATCATCCTCCCATTTTCTAAATTTGTCAGGAGTAAATTCAAATTCATTTAGTTTCTTCTCATCCTGGTCAAGTATATATTTCCATAATCCACCGACACGGCAGTAACTTCCCGCCCCGCATTTAAGGCATGGGGGGATCAGTGATTGGTAATAAATATGTCCCAGCAGGTTAAATTGGCCGCTGTGTGTCACTACACTCTCAAAACCTGCCATTCCATTTTGTATCCCTTTTTCTTTTATTCCCACCGAAATAAGTAATGCAGGTTTATCGGATAGAAGTTTTTTAACATGAAAGAAACACCATAAACGTGTCAGGAAATTATTCATAAATCCTGTCTCCCTTCCCAACTGATAAGGTGTTCCCAGCACTAAAGCTTCTGATTCCAGCACCAGTTTTAGATATGGATGGAGTTCATCTTTTCTACCACACATATTCGTTGTTCCACAAAGATGGGCGCATCCTCGGCACGGGTCAAAGCGTAGCCTGGAAAGATTAACAAAAACAGTTTCCCGGCCACTTTTTTTAAGGACAGCCCTTACAAGCCTATCTGTATTACCCCGGACAAATGGACTGCCGCTTAATCCAATTATAGCCATAAACTTACCCTCCTATTAAAGATCTGTTTAACACTGTCTTAATAGAGACCATACTTATGGACAGCCTCTATCATGGCGATATAGTTTTCAGGTTTCACTCCCGGGTGGATGGAATTGGAGGAACTTATTATGTACCCTCCGCCGGGTGCAGCAATATCTATAGTCTTCTTTACAATCCTGTCGACCTCATCTGCTGAACCATTTGGAAGAAGTTCCTGACAGTCTATATTACCTACTATGCAGGCTTTATCTTTTAAATATTCCTTGACCTCACCTATATCCATACATTGGGGCTGAATTGGGTGAATGCCATCAAATCCCACCTCGATCAAGTCATCAAGGATCTGCCAGATATTACCATCAGAATGCTTTATTATTTTAAGCCCTTTATCATGTGAATATTCTACAATTTTTGCCAGGTATGGTTTTACATATTCCTTAAAATGATCCGGGGACATTATAAGGTTTTCACTCCCCGCAAGATCTCCCTCTACAGCAATGGCATCTATTCCCATACCTGCTGCATACTCTATTGCCGCCAAATTATAATCAGTGGTTATAGAGGCCATTCTATGGACAAGTGAAGGGTCTATTGCATAATCGATGAGGAGATCCTCCATGCCACCCCTCAATTTCCAGCTCAATTTAAATGGGTCAGACATTAGGAGAAATATTGCTTTTTTCCCACCTGATCTTCTAATAATATAACGGGGTCCTTCAAAATCCTCATCCTTTAAGCTTTTCGCCATATCAAATCCGGCTGTATCTCTAATACTTTTTATGGGACCATCGAAAGGAAGGGGCTGTCCGTGTTCCGAAAGATGATATTTTGTCCCAAACCTGTCCTCCGCGATATTATCATCAATATTATTAAGACCTGTAGAGAAAATAGTTGTTAATGAATCAAGGTCCAGTTTTTCTGCTAATTGATAGTGGAGTTCGAGGGATTTCCTGGTTTCTTCTCCAAACCTCGTCTTTATTTTTTCAATGTTTATAGAATCATCTATAATCAGATTTGCCAGTTTTATAATGCTTGCTTCATCAATAAGAAGTTCAAAAGTCGGTACCCTGTCAGGGATCTCATTATTTAGTGCTTTCAGTATTCTTTCCCTGGAATCCATTCCCCTCACTTTTTTGGCGGTATTGTAGGATTTATCCTTTGCTAAATGAATTATATTTGCATATAGTATAATTGCTTTGACAAGAATTGTCCTATTAAATAAAATATAATCTTATTTCAACCAGTTATAATATATATTATGCGAAAGAATTATTATGGATGATATTAAAGAAAAAACTGACTTTATAAGGGAATCCATCAGGGAAGACCTGAAAAAAGGAAAGAATGGTGGAAGGGTCCATACAAGATTTCCACCAGAACCAAATGGATACCTGCATATGGGTCATGCGAAATCCATTTGCCTGAATTTTGGTTTGGCTGATGAATTCAATGGCAAATGTAATCTGAGATTTGATGATACAAATCCCACAAAAGAAGAATCTGAATATGTCCAGTCCATTAAGAAAGATATAAGCTGGCTTGGATTCGACTGGGGAGACAGGGAGTACTATGCCTCAGATTATTTTGAGAAATTATATGAATATGCTGTTTTACTTATAAAGAAAGACAAAGCATATGTATGCGACCTGAATGCAGATGAGATTAGGCAATACAGGGGAACCCTTAAAACTCCCGGGAAAGAAAGTCCCTTCAGGTCCCGTTCTGCAGAAGAAAATCTTAAACTATTTGCTGAGATGAAAAACGGTAAGTATGAAGATGGCGCCAGGGTGCTCCGGGCCAGGATAGACATGTCTTCCCCAAACCTTAATATGCGTGATCCAATAATGTACAGGATCCTTCGGGAGACTCATCACCGGACAGGTGATAAATGGTGCATCTATCCTACATATGATTGGGCACACGGCCAGTCAGATTCAATTGAAAATATTACTCACTCAATATGTACCCTGGAATTTGAGGATCACCGTCCACTCTATAATTGGTTTTTGGAGCAATTAGGGATACACCGTCCAAGACAGATAGAGTTTGCCAGGTTAAACCTGACATATACTATTATGAGTAAGAGAAAGCTTCTTGACCTGGTGAAGAAAAAGTATGTAAATGGCTGGGATGATCCCAGGATGCCTACCCTTTCCGGTATACGGAGGAGAGGCTATACACCTGAAGCAATCAGGAATTTTTGTTCACAAATAGGTATGGCAAAGGCAGATAGTACTATAGATATTGCATTTCTTGAACATTTTGTCCGGGAAGACCTTAATAAAAAAGCTCCAAGGGTAATGGGAGTCATAAACCCACTGAAAGTTGTCATCGATAATTATTCTGATGACAGTTTTGAAGAACTTGATGCTATAAATAATCCCGAAGACTTGTCTGCAGGAAAGAGGAAGGTACCATTTTCAAAAATACTCTATATAGAAAAAGAAGACTTCATGGAGGATCCTCCAAAGAAATTTTACAGATTGGCCCCGGGAAGAGAGGTCAGGTTAAGATATGCTTATTTCATTAAATGCAATGATGTCATAAAAGATAAAAACGGAAATATAATCGAACTTCACTGTACATATGATCCTGAGACAAAAGGTGGAGATGCTCCGGATGGCAGGAAAGTCAAGGCCACCCTTCATTGGGTCTCGGCTAAACATTCTATCAAAGCTGAAGTAAGACTATATGACCGCCTGTTTCTAAAAGAAAATCCACTGAAAACCAAAGGGTCTGGAGACTATCAGGATAATATCAATCCTGATTCCCTAAAAGTAGTCACTGACTGCATGCTGGAGCCTTCCCTGGTACAGGCAGCTCCAGGAGATATATATCAGTTCGAGAGATTGGGATATTTTGCTGTGGACCCGGATACTACTGAGAATAATATAGTGTTTAACAGGACCGCAACTCTCCGCGATCAATGGGCAAAGATCAGTCAAAGAAATTGATTCAGGCCTGAAAAATTAATATAATAATATATACAGGTTATCTTCTAATAATTTATAAAAGAGAATTTTTACTTAAATTAAAAACAAGCACAACTGAAAGGGCTCAAAATGAATATATTCAATAGGATAATCATGATCTTGCTGCTACTGGTTCTGGTTATTTCATCAATAGTTGTGATCGTAAATATATATGCAGACCTTTTTGAATGGTCTGATATATTTGGAAGGATATTATATTTTAGCGGTAACACGAATATTCACATAATGGCCCTCATCTTTGCAGCCATCATATTAATTGCAATAGGACTCCTGGTCCTGGAGTTCTATAAAAGAAAATTAAATACAACAAATGTTGCTTCTGTAAGTGATGGAAATGCAATGATCACTTCAAAAAGTGCCTCCAGGCAGATCGAAGAGGACATAGCCGACCTCAAGGATGTAGATAATCTAAGGATAAAGGTAGTTCCAAAATCAATCGGAGCAATAATAAATATTACCGCCAGGCTTTACAAGGGTGTAAATGTTTCTGAGAAGATGCAGGAAGTGATCAATAGGGCCAATAAATCAGCACGTGAAAATCTTGGCATCAAGACCATAAAGACTAATTTTACAGTAAGTGGATTTTTACCCGAAACTGGTCTTTCCACTTTGGCTGAACCGGAAGAGGATAAGGACAATATTATTTCGGAGCCCGGTGAGCCTTCTGATACCCAGGAAGCTGAAAACAAAAACAAGTAAATATCAGGCAAGTCCGTTTTCTTTTATAGTTTCTATGACATAAGCAACAGCTTCATTTGGGTCATCAACTATCTTGTACAATTCCATATCTTCTGGACTAATAGCATCATGCCTCTCCAGGAGGAATTCATTGATCCATCCATCAAGTCCTTTCCAGTAGTCATTACCATAAAGCACTAAAGGAAAATGCTCGATCTTATTTGTCTGGGCAAGGGTCAATGCTTCAAAAAGCTCATCAAGCGTACCGAAACCCCCGGGGAAGATAATGTATCCCACAGAATATTTGACAAACATCATCTTGCGTACAAAGAAGTAGTGAAACTCCAATGATATGTTCTGGTAAGGATTAGGTTCCTGTTCGAAAGGCAGTTCGATATTGCATCCGATAGAGACACCCCCGGCTTCATAAGCACCTTTATTTGCTGCCTCCATTATTCCGGGTCCGCCTCCCGTGATCACTCCGGTCCCGTTCTCTACCAGCAGAGCTGCTGTCTTTTCTGCTGCCTTATAATATTTATCATCAGGTTTTGTCCTTGCAGATCCAAAAATAGATATACATGAACCGGCTCCCGCCAGAGTATCAAAACCATCTACAAATTCACCTTGTATCTTTAGAACCCGCCAGGGATCAGTATGGATAAAATCTTTATTCTTGGTCCCGGCAGATTTCAGTAATTCATTATCTTCATTTTGTCTTAGATGTTTCCTCTTCATTTTCCTTATCTTTCATTTATTTTATTTATAAGTCATATGATATCACAGCTCCAGTGTAAATCATTACTTTTTCAATATGTTTAATACCAATAATACACCGCAATAATTAGCTTATATAAAGAGAAGGAAAATATTGTATTATTGCATATTTACCAGTATTATTGCTTGGATTATTTTCAATTTTTTATTTAAAGACCTCCCATTTCATCATATAATTACCAAATAAGCATGTATTTGACCGGAGGTTTTTAATATGGCAGCAAGAGATAAAAAATACTGGATCTCAGTAAATACTCCAGTGTGGGTGACTCTTCTTATAGTCACTTTCATTATCTTCTTTCCAGCTTTTGTAGCATTTATGATAATGTGGGCGGTAGGAAGAATAGAAGTAAGCGGTTAGGAAATATTATTTATCCTGGCCATAATACGCATCTTTTCCATGCTTTCTCTGATAGTGCTTGTCAAGAAGTGTCTTCTTGATATCCTTAACTGATCCCTCAAGAACTATGGATCTGTAAGCAAGCATGGCAATATTTTCCAGCATGATAGCTGCCTCTACGGAATCATCCGGGTCATCTCCCCAGGTAAAAGGTCCATGGCTGGCTACAAGACATGCCTTCATGCTCCTGTAATCCCTATTATTAAATGTATTTGCTATAAGCTTTCCTGTTTCAAGTTCATAATCACCCTTTATACAGTTATCCTCTATTACTTCTGACACAGGTACCGGCCCATAAAAGTAATCTGCATGAGTTGTCCCGAGACATGGTATGGCTATCTTCGCCTGGGCAAATGCCGTGGCATAACCTGAATGACTGTGGGTGACTCCCCCAATACCGGAAAAGGTACGGTATAGTTCAAGATGGGTATCAGTATCTGAAGACGGATTATGGCTATGTCCTTCGACCTTTTCTCCGGAGAGTGAAACAAGCACCATGTCATCTGCTTTTAATTGGGTGTATGGTATGCCTGAAGGTTTGATTGCCACTACCTCTGCATTCCTGTCTATTCCCGACACATTTCCAAATGTTGAGATTATGAGCCCTGAACCGGAAAGCTTCATATTTGCATCAAATACCTTTTCCTTTAATTCTTTGAAACCGTCAATCATTTTAGACCTCTCTTAATATATCCTCAATCGAACTTCCGAGTTTTTTATAGAGCTTATACAGTCTTGCATAGGTAACTACATTTTTTTTATCAGGATCATATGTCTTTAAAAACCCGCTTGCCATCTTTTCCTGTGCCTGGTATATATCTTTATAGTGCCCGGCGGCAACTGCAGCAAACATTGATGCCCCCAATGCTACTGCCTGGAAAGAACTGACTACCTTTACCGGCATGTTTAAGACATCTGCCAGTATTTGCATAACAAGTGGCGATTTTTGAGGAATACCTCCTATTGCAACTATCTGGTTAATTTTTACTCCGTCTTCTACAAACCTTTCGATTATTGCTCTTGAACCAAATGCCGTTGCCTCAACAAGTGCCCTGAATATCCTTGGGGCATCAGTTCCGAGTGAGAGCCCTGCAATAGCGCCTTTAAGCTTCTGGTCAGCATATGGTGTCCTTCTTCCATTAAGCCAGTCAAGAGCTATAAGTCCAGTGTCGGAAGGCTTTATTTTTTCTGCCCTTCTAGATAATCCGGTTATAAGCTTTTCATTGATTTCCGCTTTCTGCCTGTCATCGTCCAATAGATTCTCTATGGGCCACATAAGCACTTCTTTAAACCATGCATAAACGTCCCCGAATGAGGACTGTCCGGCTTCAAAACCGATGAGCCCAGGGACAATAGAGCCATCTACCTGTCCGCAGATCCCGGCTACAGTTTTTTCTCCTACTTCGTCTGATGGAGCTACCGCCATATCACAGCAAGAAGTACCTATTACTTTCACAAAGGTCTTATTTGTAATGCCTGCTCCTACTGCTCCCATATGAGGATCAAAAGCTCCTACAGTGACTGCGATCCCTTCAGGGATTCCTAGTTTTTTTGCCCATTTAGAGATGAGCCCTCCTGCAGAAATATCGGATGTATATGTATCTTTGTATAGTCTTTCCCTTAAGCCCTTTAGCATGGGATCAACAGTGACAAGAAACTCTTCGGAGGGAAGGCCTTCCCAGGCAGCATTCCACATCGCTTTATGACCCGCGGCGCACCTGCTTCTCTTGATATTTTCCGGCCTGGTATTTCCTGTAAGTACTGCAGGAACCCAATCTGCTAGCTCTACCCATGAATAAGCAGCATCCCTTATCTCCGGATCATTTTTTAGTAAATGAAGTATTTTTGAGAAAAACCATTCAGAAGAATACACACCTCCTGAATACATAGTATAGTCTGTACCTCCCCAGGACCTGGCCACCTCATTTATTTTTTCAGCTTCTTCAACTGCAGTATGGTCCTTCCAGAGAACAAACATAGCATTGGGATTATCTTTAAAATCTTCCTTTAATGCGAGCACTGTTCCTTCGTTATC
>JAZFRP010000047.1:0-7627 GCA_036445715.1 Candidatus Humimicrobiaceae bacterium
AAAAACAGGCATAAAGAGTTGGTTCAGAAGGGGTGGGAAAAAAGACAAGGATTCACATGAGACTATACCTTTTATTGATCATCCTGAAGCACTGCTGGTTGCAAGATTTGTATAGGTCAAGTGTTTGAAGAAGACTTGTTTTAATAATAGACTTTTATTGAAAATGGCTATTAAAACTAATATTAATCATCATTTATTAATAGCCTCTATAATATTTGCTTAGATTACTTTTATAAATAAGTTACAAAATTATATGCAGCGCAGGACAAAATATGATTAAATGAATATAAGAATTTATAATTAAAATAATAATTATAACTATTATCTAAAAAAGGAATTTTAATGAGAGTGCTTGTTATAGAAGATGAAGTTTATCTTTTAAGGATTCTAAAAAAAAGATTGAAAGAAGAAGGTTATGCTGTGGACACTGCAGCAGATGGTGAAAGCGGCAGGGACTTTGCAGTTTCTGTTACTTATGACTGCATAGTCCTGGATATCATGCTGCCCGGTAAAGATGGTTTTACTATTCTTAAAGAATTAAGAGCAAAGAAGGTAAAAACACCTGTTCTGATCCTGACAGCTAAAGACACGACAAATAATAAAGTCAGGGGACTGGATCTTGGAGCAGATGATTATCTTGTTAAACCATTTTCCTTCGATGAGTTTTTAGCAAGACTCAGGGCACTTCTAAGAAGACAATCTAAAGATAAAGTAAATGTATTAGAAATTGGAGATCTAAAAATTGATAAAAATACGAGGACTGTGAAACGTGGCGGAAAGATCATAGAGCTCACCTATAAAGAATATGCAGTTTTAGAATATCTATTAAGAAACAAGAACATAGTCTTAAAGAAATCCCAGATCGCAGAAAATATATGGGATTACAGTTTTAATTATTCTTCTAATATTGTAGAAGTATATATAAGATATTTGAGAAGAAAAATAGATGACGGCTTTGAAAAAAAGTTTATTCACACAATCAGGGGCGTAGGATATGTAATAAGGGAAAAATGAAGAAATTAACCATAAAAGTAAAAATAACAATATGGTTTTCATTACTTTTTTTATTTCTACTGTGTATATCAAGTTTCTTATTGTATCTCGCAATATCTGAGATATTATTCCAACAAGAAGAAAAAATAATAGTGGATGAAGCTTCTCATTCAGCCTCACACCTGGTTTCTGGTACTGATGAAGAAGAAAACATCCATATATTTGAGCCACATGAATTGGTGACTGCAGAAACAAAGATCACTATTTTTTATAAGGATGGTGGGATCTCAACAAATGAAATGGATCCGGCATTGATCGAACTACCAATACAGGGTGATACTCTAAGAGAAGTAGAAATAGAAGATAATATATGGCTTGTTTACGATCATCCGGCCTCTGTTGATCAGGATATTGAATTGTGGGTAAGGGTAGGCCGTAATCTTAATAATATATCAGTTGTCCTTAAAAATATAAGAATCTTTATATTTGCTTTTATACCTTTTTTCCTGGTTTTCACAATTGGTATTAGTTATATAGTTACAAATAAAAGTTTATCTCCAATTTATCAAATAATAAAAATAGTAAAAAATATTAAAAGAGGCAGTATTTCCAAGAGACTGGAATTATCCAGGTTTACTGGTGAAGTGGGAATTCTTGCTTCTACTTTTAATGAGATGCTTCAGCGGCTTGAGGATGCATTTACAAGAGAAGCAGAGTTTACCTCTGCTGCCTCCCATGAACTCAGGACACCAATAACTGTTATTATGGCCCAGGCTGAAGAACTATTATCAGAAAATAAAATAAATAGTGATCAAAAAAATGCGGTCAGGGTAATATTAAACCAGAGCGAGAGGATCAGTTTATTGATCTCACAATTGCTGACCCTGGCCAGGGATTATCAGGAAGAATTTAAAATAAACTTTGAGATCATAGACCTTGGAACACTTATCGATGATATTGTTGAAGAAATGAAGTTAGCTGCAAAATCAAAAAGAATAAAGATTATATTTGAATCAGGAAAGACTATAAAAATAAGAGCGGACCAGATATTGATAACAACACTTATTATCAATCTTATAAATAATTCAATTAAATTTAATAAAAAGAATGGTAATATAAAAATTGTTTTATCAGAAGAAGATAGTTTTGCAAAAATTCAAATCGAAGACAGCGGGATAGGGATTGCAGAGAAAGAACTGCCACTAATATTTAAAAAGTTTTACAGGGTTGATAAAGTAAGAACCGGAAAAAGCTTTGGTCTGGGTCTATCAATTGTAAAGTGGGTCATAGATACTCATAAAGGACAAATTGTGGTAGATTCTAAAATAGGTATTGGAACAAAAGTGATGATACGCCTGCCTGTTAATATTTGAATTGGTATAATGGTCTATCTAATTATATTTTATTTTTAGTTCCTGGAAACTGACAGCTCTCTTTGTTTTTCAAGATGTCTTTCAACCAGATCTTTTAAAGTACGGGATTCCAGGACTTGCATATTACATCTGCCCATTTCTTCCCAGATCTCGAATGTGACACAGAAATGGGATCTCGGACAGATATCCGGATTATCAATACATTCTACAGGATTTAATGAACCTTCTAATGCGGTAACAATATCACTCAATCTTATTTCTTCCGGAGGTTTTGCAAGGAGATAACCGCCGTGTGCACCCCTTGTGCCCATTATCAGTCCGGCTATCTTTAAGGGTAATACAAGCTGGCTAAGGTATTTCATGGAAATATCCTGTGACTCAGCTATTTCCTTTAACAGGGTGGGTCCGTTACCATGTCTTAGACCTAATTCCAACATCATCCTGGTACTGTATCTTCCCCTGGTCGATATTTTCATTTCTGGCACCTTTCAAACTATTTTAAGCTTTTAAATTATATATTAATATAAACATTAAAAAATTTTAATGTTTATATTATATGCTTTTATTTGAATCAATAAAAGAGAATATTTATTAAAAAAGATTGATGGCTAAAAACTGCCTGGTATTGGAAAGTGTGCAGGGTGTCCTCCTGAAAGGTAAATCAATTATTATTAATAGCATCATAGTTCTCAGTCTGGTAAACAATAAGGATCCGGGGTGTTCTGATATTTCAATATATTATTATATTTTGGATCAGAAGTATCGTTTGTATTAATAATCGTCTCTGGTAGTATGGAGGCCGGGAGATAATATGATATTTAAACAAATTGAGTCCGGAGGGGACAGGAACTATGCATACCTTATTGCATCTGAAGAGACTATGGAAGCAGTACTAATAGATCCTTCACCGGATCCCCTCAAAGTTTTAAATCCAGTGATGGAAGCAGGGGTGGAAATAAAGTATATTATTAATACTCATTCACATTATGATCATTCCTGTGGGAATGATAAATTTAACAAAGTCGGAAAAGAGACACCTGTTACTTTTATTAATTGCACGGATGAGACAAGAATAAGAGACGGCGAAACCATAGGACTGGGAAGCCTTTATCTTGAATTAATACATACTCCGGGACACACAGAGGACTCTATATGTATAAAAGCAAAGGATAAACTAATGACAGGGGATACCCTTTTCGTTGGAAAAGTAGGTGGTACCTTTGGTAAAAAAGATGCAAAAGCAGAATTTGAGAGCTTGAAAAAACTCATGCTCCTTCCTCACGATACTCAGGTTTGGCCCGGTCATGATTATGGAGAAAAACCATCTTCGACCATTGGATTTGAACTTAAAAACAATCCCTTCATAAAGAGACTTGACGACTTCAATGATTTCTTGTGGTTAAAACAAAACTGGCCAAAATACAAAAAAGACCATGGAATAGGATAATTATAAGTCCGTCAGAGGAATCAATATTAAGGGGAATATGTTTTCCATCAGAGATGAGATGCATTGTTACCGTGGATAGTTTTTAATATAAATACAGTATTAATGACATTATTGCCAGTTATTGATCGAAATGAATAACAAAAATAACATTTGACAAACAAATATATAGAAATTATACTCAAGATTCTCTTTTGTTTAATGATATTTTGCTAAGAGTAAAGGTTCTATTATTACCTCTTTAAAAAAATATTGTCAAGCTTAGGGAAATAATATTGTTTTAAGGAGGAAAGAATGGAAGGCAACAAGCTATATGTGGGTAATTTTAAGTATGCTACCACAGAAGAACAGCTTGAAGAATTATTCGCTGAACACGGACAGGTTGTTAAAGTAAACGTGATCGGGAATAAAGGTTTTGGTTTTGTCGAAATGACAGACAATGCTGAAGCAGAAAAAGCAAAAGAAGCATTAGACGGATCAGATTTAGACGGCAGGACATTAAGAGTTGATGAAGCTCGTCCACAAAAACCAAGAACTGACGATAGATACTAAGACATAAAAATCGGTATATGAATTATAGAAATATAAGCCATATACCGATTTATTTTTTACACTTGACCTATCTTAGCTATTTAACCTGATAATATACATTCAAGTATCCAGCAGAAACAAGCATGGTTCAGGTCATGTTGGATCCTTAAGCATTATTATCATATTTCCAGATATACTCTTTAAACTCATAATATTTCTTGAATCCAAGTTTACAGTAAAGATGATAACCCATATCAGACGCCTGAAGGACACCAATATTATAGCCAAGAGTTTGAGAAAACTTCAGTGCATATGCGACCATGGAAGCAGCTACTCCCTTTTTTCTCCAGTCTGGTACAGTAGTAATATTGTCCAATCCAGCAGCTTCTGAACCCATAAAAATAGCAGAGGTTGCTACAGCTTCTCCATTTACGATTCCTGTAAATCTTACCCAGGGTTGAGTCTTGCAGTATCCAAGCGATCTCTCAAATCGATATATACTGGAAAAGTTTTTACCATTTTCATTGAAACCTTTAAGGCAGGTATGGACCCATTTCTCAAGTTTTTTTCTATTATCGACTATTTCTATCTCAAAACCATCAATATGCTTGAGATTATTTTTTATATCCCGGATCTCAATTGCCATACTCATCATGTGGTCATCATATTTAAAACTATTTTCTTCCAGGACGGCCCCTATATTATGGGGTCTGGAAGATGGACCTATTAGCCAGAGGAGGGATGTCTTTTTTGATCTTCCGAATTTGATAAGATCCTTGATCTGCTTTTCAAGATCCCCGGGATCAAAATTATAAAAAATAACACAATTAAAAAAAGGAAGAGGAATATGCGAAAGAAATTTTATGATATTTTCATTATCAGTAAGACTGGTTCTCCGGGACCTTCCATAAAATCTTATTTGCTCAAAGAGATTCTTCTCTATTATTTTTATTATTTTATTATCCGGAAGCTCTTTTATAGATCCCAGCATCAAACTCCCATATTTAGTACTTTCATTGCTCTCTCAGTAAGATAGATTTAGATAGTCAAAAAGATAATAAGGCCCAAGATCCTCAATATGCAATCGATCATCGATTACCTGACTATAAAAGGTATGGCTATTGCGATTGCCCCGATAAAGACAACGGTCAGGATAAATAGATTGTACCTGGTATTGTAATTTAAGAGCAAGGATTTGTCATAATAACCGGATACTTTCTGGTCATCATACATTTTTATGAGGCCGCCGATGAGTTTGCCGCGGGTCTGTTTCCCCTTCAACAGGCCGATTATGACTATAACATTTACAACTATTACTAACGCAACGAGTATAAACATGACAATAAATAGATCAACTTCATCTCTGGAATTTCCAGCCATACCTGTGTTTACACCAAGGGCAAGCAGGTTTAGAAAAATTGCTGTAATGATGAATATGATATCGGTGCGCGTGTTTTGATGGAGCTCTGAAATAATGTGTTTATGGACTTGCTCGAGCATTTTAGATTCCTCCTCATTTGAATATAATTTTTAGAAATATATACACTATGGAATCATTATAGCAATTTAAATCCTTTATATGTATATATGCCTGGTAAGAAAGTTTAAATGTATTTTTCAGAAAATATAAATTATCATAGAATAATATTATTGTCCTAATGTAATGGATGATCTGTTTTATATTAATTAATTATTAGCTCATTTAATTTTAAGCAGGGAGTAAAATTGGAAATTGAGAAGAAAAAATACTGGCTTTTATTATACGGACTGATACTTGGCATAATATTCGACATCCTCTTCTACAATAAAACTCTGGGGATATCTTATCTTATTTTTATATTAGTGATAATAACAGTCATTATATTGATCTTCCTTAAAACCTATAATAGCCTGGAAAAGAAAGCCTGGGTGTGGGTAGCACCTGCGATATTTCTATCTATTACATTTTCCATATATTCAAATCAAATATTGAAGATCTTAAATTTTATGATCATCCCGTATCTTATGATCATGCTTATTGCTTGTGTCTCAAAGTTAAATAGAGCAGACTGGGCTGATTTAAGGTTTCTGGCAGATTTTGCCAAAAGGGTATTTGTCCCGCTAAAGTATATACATATACCCTTTATTACATTTTTTAGGATGACAGAGGGGAAAGAAGGAAAGAAAGGAAGGATAATTACAAGGATAGCACTGGGCTTGATCATATCAATACCCATACTGGCTTTGATAATCTGGCTTCTCTCATCTGCTGATATCATCTTTAAAGATATGTTTCTTGATATTCCTATCTCAAGGATCATAAAACACTTTTTTGTGATATTAGCAGTCTCGATCTATGCTATCTGTTTTCTCTGGTCAATACTTAAGTCTTATGACGAAGAGAAGAAGCCGTCCTACTCAAAGATAAAGTGGAAAAAGTTTTTGGATCCGGTAGTGCTGATAACTATTATATCCTTATTGAATATTGTATATACTGTTTTTTCAGTGATCCAGTTTACTTATCTTTTTTGGGGGGAGACTTTTATACTTCCTTCTTCATATACCTATGCCGAATATGCAAGGCGTGGTTTTTTCGAACTTGTAGCAGTATCAGTAATAAATTTTATAATCATTTTAATAGCAGTTTCTTTTATCCGAAAAGAAAACAGGAAGGTTCATCTGGCAAGCAAAGTCTTGCTTTCACTTTTAGTGGGTCTTACTTTTGTTCTGCTTATATCAGCATTTTACAGAATGGTCATTTATGAAAAGGCATATGGATTTACATATCTCAGGATTTTTGTTCAGGCCTTTATGGTTCTTTTGCTTTTTCTTTTTATTATAAACATTATATATATCTGGTACACAAAACTACCTATCATAAAATCATATTTTGTGATGACTTTGATGGTTTATATGGTTCTTAATTTTTCCAATGTGGACCGGGTGATCGCCAGAAATAATATTGACCGCTATATTGAAACAGGGCAGATCGATGTGGAATATCTAAAGGGTCTTTCGTATGATGCTATTGGTGAAATGCAAAGACTGGTGGATATTGATCTAAAAAGTAAAAGTCCAGGAATCAGGCCGCAGGATATTAAGGACGAAATACTGGTATTTTTTAAAGATAAAAAACTTGAACTCGAAACTCAGGAGCATTGGCAAAGTTTTAATATCTCAAGATACAAAGCATCCCGGGTCATTGATAAATATATAGAATGATCCCAGGATATTTTGCTGTTTGCCCTGGATCTATTCACCTCTCAATTTGGGTGAATTAAACCAGGATCCGGCAATTTCTATTTTG
>JAZFRP010000048.1:0-4503 GCA_036445715.1 Candidatus Humimicrobiaceae bacterium
GTCAGGATAAGCTTATTTTTTATAGCATCGGCAATTGAGTGCGGAGAACACTCGCCTAATACATATACTGGTGCTCCAATACCTGCTTTTCTTAGTTTTACGCCTTCCTCTACAAGAGCCACTCCAAGAGCACTGGCCCCACTTTTCAATACCTGTTTTGAGACTTCCACCGCTCCATGCCCATATGCATCTGCCTTGACAATAGCCATTATTTTGGCATCCTCAATGGATCCTGCTGATTTTATGAGCTTTATATTATGATCAAGATTTGCCAGATCTATCTCAACCCATGCATAGCGTTTGTCTTTTTCAGAACTTATTCTCATATATTTAATATTACTTCCATTTTCATTAAATCATGGATCCCACGATATCCGCTCTCGTTACAATACCCGCCAGTTCATCTTTGCTGTCGAGCACAGGTACCCTGTTAATATTGTATTTTATCATCATATTTGCTGCGTCACCTACGGTAGAGTCCTCTTTTACTGTCTTTATTTTTGCAGTCATCACATCTTCTACTTTTGTTCCAAGGAATTTCTTCAAGCTTTTCTTAAATTTATTTAAACTTTCAAGATATATTATACTGTCAAGCAATTTGAAATACCGTGGAAAATGCAGGTCAGAATCTTTTATTATCAGATCTCCTTCAGTAGCTATACCTACTAATTTTCCGTCATTATCGATCACCGGTACTCCACTGATCTTGTTTTTTATGAGTAGTTCAGATAATTCTTCTACCGAAGCATCTTTCTGTATTGTTATGACTTCTTTTACCATAATGTCTTTTACCAGCCGTTCCCCTTCCATCCTATTCCTCCTTCTTATATTTTATTCTTTCAATATTTAGAAATACTTCTTTTAGTCCTTCCAGCAGATCAGTTGCTATGAGTGATGTCATACTTGTCTTTCTACTTATTATATCTGCTGAAAGCCCGTGTATGTATGTCCCACATACTGCTGCATCAAAAAGTCTCATTCCCTGACATACAAGAGAACCTATTATACCCGCAAGTACATCACCCGTACCCGCACTGGCCAGTCCCCAGTTCCCGGTAGGATTGATATAGGTAATAGTATCAGATATTACTGTCCTTGCGCCCTTCAGTACCGATACAGCTCCAAATCTTCTACTGGCTTCCTCATTTATCTCGATCCTTTCCTCCAGCTTTATCTTCTCTATTCCCATTACAGAAGAAAGCTCCCCGGGGTGAGGAGTGATGATCATTTCAGGTATTTTATCATTCCTACCCTCTTCAATGTCATGAGGTCCACATAAAGCCTGGAGTCCGTCTGCGTCAAGGACTACAGGGATATCGGTTTTTTTTAAAAGTTCCCTCACAAGATGCATGGTACTTGCTTCTCTTGAAATTCCCGGTCCTATGACCATAGCATTTGCCTCTCCAGACAGGCCGAGTATGTCCTCAAGACTTTCAAAGTGAAGGGATCCTGATTCGGTTTCTGCTACAGGAAAAGTCATCGTCTCTGTTAGTTTTTGTTCAAAAACCGGATTCAGGCTTTCAGGACAGGCTAATGTCACAAGGCCCGCCCCGGACCTGAGGGCACCCATACAAGCCATTACGGCGGCTCCGGTATACCCCACAGAACCTGCAACTATAACTAGTTTTCCGACACTGTGTTTATGGGTCCATTCTTGCTTTTTTGGTATTTTTTCAGCCACCCATTCGAACTCAGGTTCGAAGATCTGTTCATAACGGCAGTAGTATTTTTCGGGTATCCCGATATCTATAATACTTATCCGGCCATTATAGCTTGCTCCGGGAAAATTGATATTTCCAACCTTTTTGCAGCCAAAAGTAATTGTCTTATCCGCTCTTATCGCAGTACCGGGCACATTACCATTATCTGAATCGACTCCGGAGGGTATATCTACTGAATAGATTACGATATCACTTCTTCTTTCCCTCTCAGAATTTATTAGCTCGATTATCTCCCTTGCCTGGCCCCTTATTTCGGAACTGTGAAAACCTGTGCCAAAAATAGCATCTAGTACAAAATCAGATATAGCAAGCTCTTCCAAAAACTTCTTTTTACTTTTATCATCTTTGAGGTCCAGCGCTATTACAGTATCATCTGCTTTTTTGACGAGTTTCTTATAATAATGGCTTGAATCCTGTGATAATTTATTGGAAGGGACGATATGAAAAGTTTTTATATTATATCCAAGCTCCAGGAGTCCGAGAGCTGCTACAAAACCATCTCCTCCATTATTTCCGCCTCCACAGACTATCAAGCCCCTGGGAGACCTTTTAAGTCCCGAATCCTTATAATCCTGGAATATTTTCCTGAAGATACCTTCACCTGCATTATTCATAAGCTCAAGGGGATCAATACCTTCACTTATGGCCCTGCTGTCTATTTCGGCTACCCTGCTGCCTTTGAGTATCCTGTTTAATTTTGGTTTTTCTATATTTTTTTCTTTCAAAGGTTAAATGGTGAAAAAGTAATATTTAAAAATTATAATAGAATATATAAATAAATATAGCAAAAGTTAAAACTTATCCCTACCATGCATGAGTATATCCGCTTCTTCCTCATACCTTGATCTGTTCAATAATATCAGCCTGTAAGCCCCTGGTCCAATTCCCGGACAGGCACCAAAACCTCATCATGCTGTGATCTACTTTAAGGATATAGCATAGGCTACTGCAAAATTATCAGTTGCTGATACTGACACCTTTATTTCCCTGATGCCCAGGCCCTTGCTGTACTGGCGCGTATTTCCATATAGAATAATATAGGGGGCCCCGTTTTCAGTATTTGTGAGTTCTATTTCAGAAAGTGATATATTTTTTCCCACTCCCTCTGAAAGTGACTTTGCTACAGCTTCCTTAGCTGCAAAACGTGCGGCATAACTTGAATATTTACCCTTTTTCTTATTTTCACAATAGCTTACTTCCCGGGCAGTATAGACTCTTTTTCTAAAGGAGGGACCTTTTTTAATTGCTGCAGTGATCCTTCCCACTTCGATTATATCAGTTCCTACTCCGAATATTTCCACTGTTTATTACTCCACTGTAACGCTTTTTGCCAGGTTTCTGGGCTGGTCCACATCTTTGCCCAGGTTTTTAGCAATATAGTATGAATATAGCTGAAGCGGGATTATGGTAAGTATGCCGTAAAGTTCTTCAATGGTCCCGGGTATCTCAAAAAGATAATCTGAGTATTTTCCTGAATTCTTGTCCCCTTCCGAGATAATCGAGAAGATAGAAGCTTTCCGGGCTTTTACTTCCTGTATCTTTGAAAGCATTTTATCATAGACACTATCATCAGGGATGATGCCTACGACTACTGTTTTTGCATCTGTCAACGCAATGGGGCCATGCTTCATCTCGCCTGCAGGATAACCTTCGGCATGTATATAAGATATTTCCTTGAGTTTGAGAGCTCCTTCAAGTGCTGCCGGAAGCCCGAATATCCTTCCTAAAAATAAGAAGCATGTGTGTTTGAATGTGTGGCGGGCAATTTCCTTGAGCTCATCTGCCCTATTAAGGATGCTCTGGATCTTATTAGGGATTATATGCAGTTCTTCTATTATCTTCTTATAATCTGCATCCTTTAAAGTACCTCTTATCTTCCCGAAGTAGAGACCCATCAAATACATGATTATTATTTGCGAGGTAAATGTCTTTGTGGCACATACGCCTATTTCCGGGCCTGCATGTGTATATATTACTGAATCAGATTCCCTTGCTATTGTGCTTCCCACCACATTTGTGATCGCCATTACCTTTGCACCTTTTGATTTGGCTTCCCTTATTGCGGCAAGTGTATCTATGGTCTCACCTGACTGGGTTATTGCAACAAATAGATACCCTTCATCAACAAGTGGGTCACGGTATCTGTATTCTGAAGAAAAATCTATTTCTACAGGGATCTTTGCCCATCTCTCAATCACCTGCTTTCCTATAAGTGCAGCATGATAGGATGTCCCGCATGCGATTATCTGTACCTTCTTTATATCTTTTACCTGATCTACACTAAGTCCCAACTCATCAAAATGAAGCTCTCCATTTGAAAGCCTTCCCCTCATGCTCTCCTTGACTCCATATGGCTGTTCAAATATTTCCTTAAGCATGAAATCTTCATATCCGTCTTTCTCAGCACTTGTTATGCTCCAGTTAGCCTTAAACGGTTTTCTTTCAATAAGCTTTCCATCATTGTCAAATATTTCTACTTTATTGGCAGTGAGCCTTACCGTCTCATAATCATTTATCACAATAAAATTCCTGGTATGCTCAAGTACGGCCGGCATATCCGAAGCAAGAAAATTTCCATCCCTGGAAACACCGACTATAAGGGGGCTGGTGATCCTTGCCCCTATTATTTCTCCGGGTGAATCCGTAGATATCGCAACAATAGCTCCCGAACCCTTTATTCTTCCCATGAGTCTCTGCATTGCAAGAAGCAGGTCGCCATCATAATATTCTTCCAGCATGTGGGGCAATACTTCGGTATCAGTGTCCGATATGAATTTATGTC
>JAZFRP010000049.1:0-3790 GCA_036445715.1 Candidatus Humimicrobiaceae bacterium
GCGATCCATCATGTAGTGGCTGAACGCCCGCTCGGCCGGTGATCCTGGTAATATATAATTACATATATTGAACTCGACATATTATAGATATAATAATAATCTGTGTCAAATATTTCATCAAAGAAAATGGTAATTATTATATTTATACCGGAACCTGATTAAAAAACATGAAATAATCCAGTATAATGTTCTATACTGGATTTATTATGTTATAATACCGTAGATTTTTTCAAACAATTATTTAGTACATTATTTCTTAAAGGGGAGATCATTATGAGTGATTGGACAGAGATTACCAGCATACATGCAAGGGAAATACTTGATTCAAGGGGAAATCCAACTGTCGAGGTTGAGACTGAACTGGAAAACGGTACAGTTGGAAGAGCTGCCGCTCCTTCCGGAGCGTCGACCGGAGCTTTTGAAGCAGTAGAGCTAAGGGATGGAGATAAAAAAAGATATATGGGTAAAGGTGTCCTGAAGGCAGTCGATAATATAAATTCAATTATTGCTCCCGAGCTTGAAGGGATGGATGCCCTGTATCAAAGGGAAATAGACCGGATGATGCTTGATCTTGATGGTACCGAAAACAAATCAAAGCTTGGTGCTAATGCCATACTGGGCGTATCCCTTTCTGCAGCTAAGGCAGTTGCCCTGTCACTTCAGATGCCCCTCTACCGTTATTTGGGAGGGATCAATGGCCATGTGCTGCCGTCACCCATGATGAATATTCTAAATGGTGGTGAACATGCGGATAATAGCGTGGATCTTCAGGAGTTTATGATAATGCCTCTCGGGGCTGATACTTTTAGCGAGGGTTTAAGAATGGGTGCGGAAGTATTTCATAATTTAAAAAAAGTACTTGGAAAAGACGGTCTCAATACTGCTGTAGGTGATGAAGGCGGTTTTGCTCCTGACCTTAAAACTAATGAAGATGCGATCAAATATATAATAAAAGCTATAGAGACTGCCGGATATAAACCCGGGAAAGACATATTTATCGCACTTGACCCGGCTTCGACTGAATTCTTTGAAAAAGGAAAATACAATCTTAAAGGAGAGGGCAAGGTCCTTACTCCTGATGAGATGGTTGATTATTATGCGGGTCTTATTGAAAAATATCCTATTATTTCCATTGAAGACGGTATGGCAGAAGAAGACTGGGATGGATGGAAAAAACTTACTGAAAAAGTAGGGGATAAAGTCCAATTGGTCGGTGACGATCTTTTTGTCACCAATACTAAAAGATTAAAAAAAGGAATAGAAATGGGTGTTGCCAATTCTATTCTTATAAAGGTGAATCAGATCGGTACCCTATCCGAGACAATGGATGCAATAGAGATGGCAACCAGGGCAGGGTATACGGCTGTTATCTCTCACAGATCCGGGGAGACCGGGGATACCACTATTGCTGACCTGGTGGTCGGCCTGAATGCCGGGCAGATAAAGACCGGGGCACCTTCAAGGACTGACAGGGTCTGCAAATACAATCAGCTCTTGAGGATAGAGGATGACCTTGGTGATATGGCAGAATACCTGGGAAAAGATGCATTCTATAATCTGGGATAGGACCCGGATTTCAATGATGAGCCTGAATCAACTTTGATCATATGAGTGATGACCCATCTTGATATATTTATGAAGTTGATAAAATATATAGATATATGGACCCAATGAAGCGGGATATATAATAAATTGCTGTTGGTTACATGGTATAATCTATATACGGGATCCATAAATAAGGTCAAAATATATGGAAGCAGCAATATCCGTTAATGTATAATAGTAAATATCCTTAGCATTGATAATGGGATAGATTTAAATAAGACTATAAAAATGGAAATAAACGAAAAAATAAAAATAGCCCTTAAAAACACAGAAGTGATCCTTGAACCTACTGAGCTGATCTCTTCATATAGTTCTACTACTGTCCATTATTATATGATCGCAATACCTATGTACCTTAAGTTCGAAGGCAGGAGCATGGATTCTGAGACGATTGTAAGGGAAGGAAGAATAACATGGCAAAAACCAAAGCTTCTGACACCTTCATATATGCTCAGGCTTGAAGGTTTCAGCGAAGAGGCCAGGAAAGCTCTTGAAATGCTTGCCATGGAGGATAATGACCTGGCGATGCTGCTATATAAATTAAGACTTGTGAGAGATTCCGAAAAGATGGATATAGTCGCAGAGTCTCTTAATACCGTTCTTGATAAAATAATGGAAGATATTAAAAAAAGCGGAGACAAACATACAGCCGTGATCAAGGGTGTTGACCAATTCTGGGATGTCTCGCTTTCAAAATTTACCCAGGAACTTATGACGAAAAGCGCCTACTATTCCCAGCTTCCTGATATGGTGGGGGGCAATGCTATAGGGATGAACAGCAGCGGTTTTCCTATTGTAACAAGGGACAGGACTGGAATACCTATAGCGGCTTATAAGGAAATAGAGATCCTGTTTAAACTGTTTGAAAAAGGTGAAATAAAACCTTCCAAGCTTAAAAGTGAGCTTGACCGCTGGGAAGTATTTGACCAATACCAGGACAGGTTCCTGAGATTTTTTAAGAGCAAATAAAACTATTTTTGACAATATGATAAAAATGGATTATATTTACGAATCATTTTAGATATTTTGTTTGATTTAAAAATAATTACTATTTGGTAATTCATAAACAGTCAAATTGTTCTCCAAGGAGATTAAAAAGGAAGTCCGTTAAAACCGGACGCGGTCCCGCCGCTGTAAACGGGTACGAAATCTGCCATTTGCCACTGTTTTTTATAAAAGAAACGGGAAGGCGCAGATATTAGGATTATCCGTGAGCCAGAAGACTTGCATTTTGATGGTATATAACTTTCTTCGTGGAAAAGGAAAGGATTATATAAAATGGCATAATCCTTAATACAATGAAGTTCGTATTAGGGATTATTTATTTTATAGGTTTAAACTACCAGGTATTTCAGTGTTTAAAGAAACAAAATAACAGATTAAATACCAAAATAATGTGCTAAAAATATTATTATCTTATTTTAGTGAAAGGACATGATGGACAAACTAAAAGACACAATTAAAAAAATTCAGTTACCCGATCCGGGACTTCTGGAATCGGCACAGGCCAAACTTGATGACCTTACTAAACCTCCTGGAAGCCTGGGAAAGCTGGAGGAGCTTGCCAAACAGATGGTAGGCATTACCGGAAACCTGGATCCTGTTACTGACAAAAAGGCAGTGCTTGTAATGGCCGGGGATCATGGGGTGGTCAAAGAAGGAGTCAGCGCTTATCCTCAGGAAGTTACCATGCAGATGGTCCTCAATTTCCTGGGCGGAGGGGCTGCTATAAATGTTCTGGCAAGGCATATTGGTGCTGAAGTCCAGGTAGTGGATATGGGAGTTGCTGCAGAATTTGAATCAAATCCAAAATTACTGGATAAGAAAGTAGCAGCGGGCACTAATAGTATGACCAGTGGACCGGCCATGGATAAGGGACAGGCAGTCCGGTCCCTGGAAGCAGGGATAGAAGCAGCAGAGCTGATGATAGAAAATAATTACAATATAATTGCTACCGGAGATATGGGAATAGGAAATACTACTGCCAGTAGTGCTATTGTTTCTGTTATTTGCAAGATAGATGCTGAAGAAGTGACCGGTCTAGGTACAGGTATCGACCGGGAAGGGCTTAATAAGAAAATAAAAGCCATAAAAACCGCCATTGAGGTCAACAATCCTAATCCACATGATGGAATCGATGTGCTGGCCAAAGTAGGAGGATTTGAGATCGGTGGTATAGCCGGGG
>JAZFRP010000050.1:0-3944 GCA_036445715.1 Candidatus Humimicrobiaceae bacterium
CCAGACCTGCGAGTACGCCATAGAAGGGATTCTTGCTAAATAATAATAGGAAAGTCTTAAACCCTTCATTATCCCTTAATGGACCAAGGGCGTCCTTCATGATAGTCATACCCAAAAACAGGATACCAAGTCCTATTATAGTCATACCAATATTCTTAAGCCTTCGCCTCTTTGCGATAAAATGTATTAAAAATCCAATGATGATAAGAGGAAATGCAAGAATATCTATTTTAAAGGACACTATCTGGGCGGTAATGGTAGTACCGATATTTGCACCCATGACTATGCCTATTGCCTGTCTCAGGGTCATCAAACCAGCATTTACAAAACCTACAGCCATGACAGATGTGGCACTACTGCTTTGTATCAGCATTGTCGTAAACATTCCCACCAGAACAGTTGCCCAGGATTTCTTGGTAACAATATTTATAACGGATTTTAATCGGTTCGATGTGATCTTCTGAAGACTGTTGCTTAATCTATTGATACCGAAAATAAATAGTGCAAGTCCTCCGAGAACTTCTAAGACTAATTTAAAGTACATATAGATTTAAATTGGGTAATACTTATTAAATCAGTGATGATTATAATAGAATAAATGGAATTTTAAAATGGTTAATATTGTTTTATTTTAAAATCTTTGATTTGTCAGAAAATATTTACAAAAATACGAAAATTATTTTATTTGATTAAATTATATGATAGTATTATACGAAAGAGTTATAAAATAAAGTAATATCGATATACTACAACCGTAGACACCTTAGAAGCAAGCAAATAATATGATCGTTCTAATAATGCTAGTCTCCTCATTGAAGGAATTTTTGGGCTAAAGAAACAATTACGGGGGGTCAGTATGAAGATTCTTTCAAGGATATCTATTATTCTTAGTATTCTGATAAAGGCTTGCGGGACGGTAAGGTGGTAGGAGGATCAGGGACCTGATCGACATCAATAGACCTCAGGGGTTGCGTAAAACTACGCAACCCTATTTTTTATATAGCAGAGTCATTGTTTTTCATGAAATTTTATCACAGAGTTTAAAATACCCGGGACAGGGTCCGATAATTATATAAATCCAATAAAATAAACTTTCAGTATTCCAGCATTTTATTATACTAGTGATGAGGTTATACTAATAAAAAATCTCTATATAGAAGTTTCCGGGCTAATCATAAAAAGGGAGAGTATTTGAATAGATTATTCAAAATCCGTTACTGGATATTGATAGTATCAGCGGTTCTTATTTTTACAATCTTAAGCGGCATCGGTATGGGCGTACCCATACTTAATATATTTTTCGGTTTTGTTGTGGGATGGTACGGCACAAGGAGAGTGCAGAAACTGTATGGGGATCATAAAAAAAGATTAATGAAGATATTTATATACAGTCTTTTTTGTGCAGGGATCACACTGGTCATAATGATTGCAATATGGGGAAGGGCTATCCCGATGGCTTTTGATCCGGCAGCCGATTTTGAAAATTTTGGCCATCCTATGATACTTTTTGATCCAAGAATAAGTTTTATCGGATGGCTCATATTGATGATAATCATATCTCCAATAGTACAGCTTATGGCATCAATTTTTTCAGCATTTATTACTCTTATGAAATCAGGGGCAGGGACTTTGAAAAAGTGATTTATCCGGTATCCTCAATTAAAACTACAGTCCTTTTCAAAGTTTTTTTAGAAGGCCTGCAAGCTCCTTTAATGGATCCTTTTCCTCAAATATTATACTGTGGATTATATTAAAGAGAGGCAGTCTATTAAGCAGATTTTTATGATTGTCTTCAAGCCACGATCTACCAAGTTTTAATGTATGATAGCCTTCGGCCAACTCCCCGTCTTCAAGCATTTCATCATATACTTTTTCAGGCGGTTTGCCGCTTCCGATAAGTTCGCCGAATTTCCGGTTTCTTCCTGATTGTGAAGTAGTATAAAGGTCGCCGATACCAGCATTATCAAAAACAGTGGTCTTCTTACCGCCTTCCGCCTCAACGATCTCAGATATTTCAAGGATGCTCTGATTGAATATAAGTGAACTGAAATTATGATAATTACCAGCCATTTCCGGCCCGTAAAGTCCATCAATTATCCCCATACCCGTAGCATAGACATTTTTAAAATCGGCAGACAATTCAACACCGCTAATATCATCTGTGTGCATTATCCTGTAATAATCTGTTGAGAAACCTGAAGCCATATCAGTCATTTTCCCGGAACTGGAAGCATATACACTAATAGTTGGAACTGACCTGCATATTTCAAGAGCTTTTACCGGACCGCCAATAGAGGTCCACAAAAAAGGATCTTCGGGGAATCTAAGGTCCAGCAGTTCTTTGGCAGCAATACTTGTCCTTTTAATGGTTCCATTATCATCGACAAAACCTTTTGTAAGGGCATAGATATATATATTATGGTCGAGCGCTTCTAAGAGTTTCTCAAATACAGGAAGGAAACCTTCACTGGATATACCTATAAATACAATGTCTGCATCTTTTAAAGCTTCCTTGAGCTCCTTTGAGTAAAACAGGTCAACCGAAGAAGGAAGAGGTTCTTTTAACTTCGGGTGCTCACCACCGATGCATTCCTCTATTATCCCATCATCAAGCCAGGTTCCCCAGAGTTTTACATTATTATCACGGGACAGTGGAAATGTGATAGCGCTTCCCATATAACCCGCGCCGAGTACTGTGATATTATACATAATAGACTTCCTTAAAATTTAAAAAATTATTATTTTTTATAGGCTACATAAATGTCAGCTTCCAGCATTACAGAGTCTTTATAGAAATGATGTGTAAAATAAATATTGCCCTCATTATCAAGAGATGCCTCTCCTGCAAATTGTGAGATGATGAGTTCGGGTTCGCTCCAGCTCCCCCCGCTCTCCTTAATGGACCTGAATATTCCGGGGGAACCATTATACACACGGGTGATCCATAATTCTTTTCCATCTTCTGAAACAAACGGCCAGCCATCCATTCCTTCCGAGTTTACTGATATTACATTTTCAGGTTCCTGCCATACATCGTCTATCTTGCTGGTCACCCAGATATCCATATCTCCCACACCTCCTGTTTTTTCAGAATGGAAGTATATCTGGTTTCCATCAGATGTAATATGAAGCTCCCCGATACCATAATCTACATTCAAGAGCTCTCCTGCATTTTTCCAATCTGTCCACCTGCCGTCTTTAAGCTGTGCAATATAGAAGTCTATTTCCCTCTTGTTTCCAACTCTTGCAGAGCAGAACCACATAATATCACCCTGGACAAATATGCAGCCATCAAGAGATAGCTCGCCTCCCTCCTGAAGTATGACCCTTTCAGGTTCGGTCCAATCATCGCCATCCTTTTTGGACCAGTAAATACCTGTCACTTCATCTACTAATTGCTCACTTGCCTCTATTGAGACATCCGGGGTAAAAAAGAAATAAAAATCCTTACCGTCAGGAGTGATAAAAGGAGAGTCTTCTCCTCCTTTAGAATTAATTGTAGGCGACATGGATACTGCTTCATACCAGTGGTCTGAATGAATTATGGGTGGGAAAAGGTCGTCTTCCGGTTTGATCTTTACTGCATCCTCAGTAATCCTTGAAAGACTGTGGGGAGTGGGTATCTCCTCCTTTTCAGGTGCCTGGGAGGTGCATGAAAGTACAATGATAATGATTATGATGAATATTGAAAATATAATTATTTTTTTCATTTGATAATCCCCTGGATCTTAAAGAATAAGTCTACTAGAGAGAAACAAAAAGGACAATAATCATCTGTTAATAAAAACAAGGACCACTACTCTCCTGCTTCCACTATCCACGACTCCAAGGCCAAGCTGGCCAAAGTGAGGGTTCAGTAAGTTTGAGCGGTGCGGATTGCTGCTCATCCAGAGATTGACAACTGCTTCAGGACTACCCCATGATGGAGGGGATGCCTGACTCAA
>JAZFRP010000051.1:0-3047 GCA_036445715.1 Candidatus Humimicrobiaceae bacterium
GCGGCATAGCCAAGTGGTAAGGCAGAGGTCTGCAAAACCTTTATCCCCGGTTCAAGTCCGGGTGCCGCCTCCAAAAATTTCAGTAGTGTAAATCCATAAATTAATTATTTTAATAAATCTCTCTTTATTTTTAGTTTAAAAAATCAATCTGTAGTTTATAATTATTATATCAATAGTTATCGATGGTCCTGCTATGCGATCAAATTGAATTATATTGCTTTAAATAGATCAAAGGATAAGTCTAATGGAAATACTCAGTGAAAATTTTAAGTTTTGCAGCGATTTTAATAAATGTAATGGAGGGATAGTGAAATGGCTGATCTTTTCTCATCAATAATTATAAAAAATAAAACAATCAAAAACCGTATTGTCTTACCTCCCGTGGTACGTTTTGGATGGTCCGATTCCAAAGGATTTGTAAGTGAAAAACATATTAAACATTACGGATTAATAGCAAAAAATGGCCCCGGCCTCATAATAATCGAGGCCCTGGCTATTAAGAAAAACGGCAGGTTAAGTCCTGACCAGCTTGGAATATGGTCAGATGAATATATAGAGGGTATCAGAAAAATTACGGAAGCCTGCCATAAATATGGTGCTATTGTAACAGCACAGATACATCATGCCGGACTTAAAACACATTCTTCCGTGTCTAATATGGCTCTTGCTCCTTCTGACTATTATAAAGATGGCCGAAAAGTAGCACGGACTCTTACCATTAAAGAGATAGAGGATATTCAGGAAGCTTTTGTGATGGCGGTGGACAGGGTAATAAAAGCTGGAGTTGATGGTATAGAAATACATGGGGCACATGGATTTTTAATCAGCCAGTTTATGTCCCCGGTAGTCAATAAAAGAGATGATGATTATGGAGGAGACATTGATAACCGTGCAAGGTTCTCTGTAGAAATCATTAAAAAGATAAAAAATATTATTGGAAATAAAGACCTCATCCTGGGTTACCGCATGGGGGGCAATGAACCTACCATTCAAGATGGCATAAAAATAGCAAAAGTATTGGAAAATGCCGGGATAGACCTTCTTCATGTGTCTTCCGGAATAGAAGGCGACACGCTACCTGAACCACCGGAAGGATTTGATTATAATTGGATAGTTTATTCCGGGACCGAGATCAAAAAAAATATAAGCATCCCACTAATAGCAGTTAATGGGATACGCACTCCTGATCAAGCCAGGTATCTTATAAAAAATAATATGTCAGACTTTGCAGCAGTCGGTAAAGGACTCTTGTGTGATCCGGACTGGACCGAAAAAGCAAGAGGAACCAATGAAGTAAAAGAATGTCTGGAATGCAAGGAATGTGATTGGTTTGATGAACCAGAGAAGTGTCCAAGATACAGGAAACTATTAAGATCAGCTTAAAGAAAATATTATATATGGATGGTAATAGTAATTTTGACCTGAAGTATTAAATAAAATACACCCTCAATAATGAATTAGTATTGGAAATTAAATCTCATTTTGCTACCATACGATTACTGTCTGAAAAAGCTGGAGGGTCAAAATGACAGGTAAGGAGAGGGTAAAAAAAGCGCTTGAACATCAGGAAGCTGACAGAGTGCCACTACTGGAGATCGCAATCGGGAATAAACTTGCCTCTAAAGTACTTGAAAGGGAAGTTAATGTATTTTTTAGCGGTGATGCAATAAAAAACCTGATAAAGATGACTGCTCAAGGAGACCAATCCCTTAAAAAGAAATTTGCCACTGAAAGTGTAATAGCCCAGGTACAATTTTCCAGCAAGATAGGAATAGATACTGTGCCAGTAATGCCTGGCGCATTTGTATTGAACTCGGGAAACCCTTTTGGTCATTCAGGGGCGAATGACAATCAGGCAGTAGAAATAATAGAAGTCTCTCCCAACCGGTGGAAGATAATAGATGAATTTGGATTCTGGTCGGTGGTAGAATACAAACCTTCTTCAGATACGGCAATAATTGCTGATCATATAATTGCCAGGGAAGGGATCTCCGCTTTGAAAAGGATGATAAAGACCTGGAAGAATAAGGATTACTCAAAATTACAATCCCACTGGCAAATAGCTGTCGATACGCTGCATACCGTCGCAGAACAGAAAGAGTATGAGGATCTATATATCATGGGTTATGCTGATATTCTCCCACCCATACTTGAGCCGTGGTGTGACAGGTTTTTCGAATGGATGATTACAGAGCCCACACTGATATATGAATATCTTGAACTGGAAGCAGAAGGGTGGTATTCGGTTCTGAAGGCAGAGCTTGAAACAGGAGTCGTGGATGGGATCTTCGGAAGTATGGATTGGTGCTATAAAGGGGGCTGCCTGGTCTCTCCAAAACATTTTAAAGATCTTTTCGCCCCTGGTCTCAAGAAGATCGTGGACCTGGTGCATGAAAACGGACTTAAATATATAAAACATTGTGATGGCAATGTATTGGACATTCTGGATACTATGATAGATTATTGCGGGATTGATGCCTATCACCCGATCGAACCCACCGCGGGGATGGACATAGCTTATCTTAAGAAAAAATATGGCGACCGGATTATTCTTTGCGGAAATATAGATTGCGGGGAAATGGTAAATTGGTCTCAGGAAAAGATCAGGAGCGAAGTAAAAAGAATAATAAAAATAGCTTCACCTGGAGGGGGGCATCTTCTATCAACCAGTAATGCCATGCATAGCGGTATACCTGTAGAAAATGTACGCGCTTATGTTGAGGCTGCTCATGAATACGGTAATTATCCTATAAATATTAATTAAATCAAATTTTTTAGTTATTTGAATAGTGCAATTATTATAGTGAAAAATAATAATTTCCTAATTTTATTGTGGTAAAATAATATCAATAAATATTTTAAAAAATTTTTAATATAGAACCAAATGATACAGAGAGGGACCAAAAATGGTAAATGTAGGAAACATCAGAAAATCAATATGTGAGATAGGAAAACTGCTTTTCGAAAGAGAACTGGTCGACTCGTCCGGAGGTAATATATCAGTGAGGGATGGCGATAAGATATATGTAAGCCCCAGGAGGACAGGA
>JAZFRP010000052.1:0-4883 GCA_036445715.1 Candidatus Humimicrobiaceae bacterium
TCTTATTCTTCGGATAGAGCGTTCCCACAATTGAAAGGTTCCCGATAATAAGCATCCCAAGTCCAAGCTCCATTAAAAAATATGCGATTATGAAAATAGAAAATGTGTGTGAAAAATACAATAATAGCGAGCCTATAAAATTAATACCCAGACCGATAAACAATACTTTCTTCAGCCCTATTATCTCTATCAGGTTTCCTGTGGTAATCGAGACAAAGAATAATGCAAATATACTAATTGCAATGGCAGAACCGATATTATCAAGACCGACACCAAGTTCTCCTGAAATAATTGGGACAAGTGGGGCGACAATACTCCTGGCAGCAGCAAGTATGAGTACCTGAAAGAATGCAAATACCAGTATTTTATTGTTTCTTAGATTTGTCCTGAACATTTTTTCCCTCTTATTGCACGAGATCAAATCACTTTACCGCTATCTGTTTACTAAAATTACTTTAAGTGTTTACCACATATGGCAAGACCATTAAAGAATTAATAATAAAAGATAATTAAAAATAGAATAATTATAATTATGAGGTCCTAAAAATTGGGGCCTGAAATATTATATAAAATCATAGTACCCTGTAAGTGAGCAACTCATTTAAGGATACCAATAGAATAACTATATCTAAGAAGCTTAAGCAATCACATTGACAGTTTTTACAGTTCTGCTCTTCTGGATAAATTCTACCCTGCCGTCAACTTTTGCAAATAGAGTATGGTCCCTTCCCATCCCGACATTCACTCCTGGATGGAACTTGGTCCCTCTTTGCCTAATGATTATGTTTCCAGCTATTACCACCTGGCCGCCGGATTTTTTAAGTCCCAGGTATTTAGGATTGCTATCCCGTCCGTTCCTGGTACTTCCTACACCTTTTTTACTTGACATGGTTCACTCCTATTTTCCGGTCTTTATCTTATCAAGATGGAGTACAGTCAAAAGCTGCCTGTGTCCAACTTTTCTATTATATCTCTTTTTTGCTTTATGTTTGAAAGCAATTACTTTGTCGCCTTTTATCTGTTCTTTTATAGTTGCTTCTACTTTGGCATTCTTGACACCCGGTGCACCGATCGAGACTTTGCCTTCATTACTCAAGAGGTTGATCTCCTCAATTGTCACCTTATCGCCTTCCTTGCCCTCTATCCTGCCAATTACAATGTCTTTATTTTCTTCAACTTTATACTGTTTTCCACCAGTTGTTATAATCGCGTAAATAATAGCCTCCTAATATAAACTAAAAGTAAACTTTTAGAATAAATTTTTAAAAATCACAAAGAGAAATCTTAGCACATCTTTTAGACAGCTGTCAAACAGTATTTAAGTAATAATCTCAGCTACGGCACTTGTTTTGGATACTGACTTTATCCTGATCTTGACTCTTTCTCCAAGATGCTTGCCACCACCTATGATCTGGACAATATAACCATCCAGTCTTGATATTGCATCATTTCTATTATGGAGATACTGCTCCTCTATTATCAGGTCTATCAGGTCACCTACCCTGCAGGGTCTTGCCGCTTCCTTTATCTGTCCTACGGAACCTTCAGCTATTAAAAGGAATGTATCAAGGGGTAGTTTTGGATCACTCTGTATTGCAATATATCTTTTTGTAGTGCTTTCAAGATGTTTTAGATTCTTGCCATCCTGGCCTATTACGAGAGCAGCGATATCGGAATTTAGTTTAAAAAGAAATCCTTTATTATTACTCTCCCTTGCAAGTTTTCTTACTTTTCTTTCTATCTCGAGCCTTATAGTCTCTTCGGATTTTACAAAACCTCTTCCCTCGCAGCATGGACATACCTTACACATGGTCCCAAGTATTCCGTCAGACACATTTTTCCTGGTCATCTCCATAAGCCCCAGTTTTGAAAATTTGAGTATCTCGGACTTTGTCTTATCATTCTCCAGGCACTGCTGGAATCTCTTGGCAACTTTATTGCGGTCCCTCTCTCCTGTCATATCAATAAAGTCGATCACGATTATGCCGCCTATATCCCTTAGCCTGAGTTGGTTTGCTATGGACTGAGCTGCTTCAAGATTGGTTCGCAGTATGGCCTGGCCAGAATTTTTGCCCGAAGTATATTTGCCTGTATTAACATCAATAGTCGTCATGGCCTCACCGTGGTCTATAACAATAAAACCTCCGGATTTTAACCATACTTTTCTCTCAAGCGCACTTTCTATTGACTCATTGATATTGAATTCTTCAAAAAGGCTTTCCTGCCCGTGATGCACTATTATATTGGAAAAATTTACTCCCACTGAATTAAAATATTTGCCTATATCCCTTTTTGTGACTTTCTTATCAACATATATTGCATCAAAATCTTCATCGAATATATCCCTCAGCAGTTTTTTAACCATAGTTTGTTCCTGGGACACAAGGGCAGGCTTTTTCCTTTTTGCACTGTTCTTGCTTATCTGGCTTAGCTTCCTTATAAGTATTTTCAAGTCCTTTGTAAGCATATCCTTATTTATTCCCTGTGCAGCGGTCCTTACGATCAAGCCGAAATCTTTTGGTTTGATCTCCTCGGCTATCTTCCTGAGTCTTTCCCTCTCCTCCTCATCCAGTTTTTTGGAAACACCTACTCCGTCATTAAATGGTGCCAGCACCAGATAGCGTCCTGGAATAGATATAAAGGTAGTAAGCCTTGCGCCTTTAGTCTTCATGGGGTCCTTAGTCACCTGTGCCAGTATCATTTGATTGGCCTTGAGGACATACTGTATCTTTTTGGGAACATCCTTACCCCCTTCAAGTTCACTTTCATCAAAACCAACTTCATTTACATAGAGGAAGGCATTTTTATCCTCCCCTATGTCGACAAAAGCTGCATCCAGGCTGGGAAGTACATTCTTTACTTTACCCATATAAATATTTCCCACTATTGATTTCTTGTTTTTCCGGTCAAAATAGAGCTGGACCACACGCCTGGACTCCAGTATGGCGACCCTGGTCTCATCCCGGTCGGAACTTATTAACATTTCTTTCTTCAATTTCTCAAATTCTCCTCTACTAAAAAATTAAAATTCTTATATAAAATTTTTTTTATAAACTAAATTTACCTAAAGACCCGGCCCGGTCAATAAATAATCATAATGGCCAGGTATCTTTATAATATAAATAATATGATCACTCCAATATTTCAAACGGGGTAATCAATCTTTCCCCGTCAAATATATATAATTCTTCTTTAATTATCTTTATATTTTCCATACATTGCTCTTTACAAACTTCATCCAGCAGAATCCTAAACTCACCAAATTTAAAGACTTTTGATCCTGCACCTTCTAGAATTTTAGCATATCCGAATAAATTTATAACTACCTGATCGTTATTACCAGCATTTTTAATCTCCTCAAATTTGTATATCCCCCCGAATGACGGTCCGTTTTCATCCGATAATAAGCCACGTAAATTATTTAAAATACCCTTTCCCTTCTCTGTTTCACCTGGACCAATAGATATGGAATATTTAATAATATCAGTCTGGCTCATAATGCTCTTGGCTGCAGATAACACCCTAACAGCTTTTTCAATTTTTAATCTATCATATAATGCATCATTTAATCTTATTAAGAAATCCCCGGGTTCAAGGTCGTCTGCAAGTATGAGATCTCCATATTCAGCATGACTTTCTATCCCCAGGGATGTCGGTGGACCAAAACTCATCTTTGGTTTTGGATTAAAGCCTTCTGAATATTTTATCTTTATTTCTGCCCTTCTTATTGCTCTTGACATCATGGAGATAATATCAAGATGGGAAAAATATTTATAAGGTCCGGTCTTTGAAAACTTAAACCTTATTTTATTGGGCAGTTCACCCTGCCCTGTTTTTTGACTACTATTATTATCTTTATTCATTTATAAGCTTGACCGCCTTATCATGCTGGGAGATCAGAAAATCTCTGCTTATCCCCATATCAATATTATCCCACGGGAGGATATCTTCCTGTGAATACTCCCTGCTGGTATAGAATTCTTGCGCCAGGTCCTGGCTTTTAAAAGCTTCCTGCCAGGCACATATATCAAATAAATCTGTCCAATTATCAAATTTCGCTCCCCTGCGCCAGGCATCTTCCACTACTTTGCACATCCTCGTATCTCCTCTTGAAAGTGCACACTCGAGCTCACTTTTTTCCGGCTGGCTCCAGGTGACATTTATTGACCTTTTTGGAATATTATCAAGGATCATCTTAAATTTTTCTTCCATTATATCTACCCGGTCCTGGGCTGCCCACTGGAAAGGTGTAAAAGGTTTGGGGTTAAAAACATTTATGCTTACATTTATATTTAATCTTCTTCGTTTGCGGGGCGGCATACTTGCCCTGGCAGTACCTGCGATCCTTTCTGTCAGATGCGCTATTGCCATTACATCCTCCTGGTTTTCACCTGGAAAACCGATCATAAAATACAGCTTCACCTTTTCCCAACCCCTGCCAAAGGCCATACTGATGCAATCCATTATCTCCTCTTCAGTGATATTCTTATTTATGATATCACGCATCCTCTGGCTTCCGGCCTCAGGGGCAAAAGTCAACCCGGTCTTCCGCCCTCCCTGCATAAGGGAGGCAAGAGAGAGATTGAAACTGTCAATCCTGAGTGAGGGAAGTGATATGGAAAGCCTCCCATCACCTGATTTTTCTACCACACCTTTTACAAGATCATTAAGTTCCCTGTAGTCAGCTGATGATAATGACAGGAAAGATACCTCATCATAGCCGGTATTTGAGAGTCCTTCGCTGCACTGATCCACAAGGGTCCCGGCCTTTCTCTTCCTGACAGGCCTATAAATAAATCCAGCCTGGCAGAACCTGCATCCCCTGGCACATCCCCTCATTATCTCTACTGCAAAGCGGTCATGTACCGGTTTTATATTGGGGA
>JAZFRP010000053.1:0-3399 GCA_036445715.1 Candidatus Humimicrobiaceae bacterium
ATCAAACTTGATTTCACCAAATAATTTCTCAATTTCTAATTGTCTTTTATGCACAATATATTCTTTTAAAGCTGTTGATACTGCTTCTTTTTTAGTCTTATGATTACCTATTTTCTGGGCTTCTATAATTAATTTATCATCCAATGCTAGGTTTGTTGCCATCTCGCACCTCCTTTACACAAAGAATAACACATTATAATGTGTAAGTAAAATAGATACTCACTCTTTTTATCTCTAGACTTGAAATAATTATCTCTATAATAATTAATAATAAGGAATTTATATAGTATACTTATAATTTATTTTATTATTTAAATTAAAATGAAGATTTTAATATCTATAAAAACAAAATTTATATTTACTCTGACCCTCCTTGCGATAGTCTTGCTCATAACTATTATGGGCTGCTCAACCAGATTAAGTGCTGTTGAAAAGGAGATCGAAGACCTCAAAATCGAGATAGCCCATCTGGTGGAGAAGACAGAAGAACAAAGTGAAGAGCTCTCTGATTATGATATCCTTACAGATAATCTAAATAAATTGCTTACAACTGTATATTATGGCTCCGCTGTATCTGAAACAGAGGGTAATGATAAGAATTTTACTGCCTTTTCAATGTTTTATAAAGATGTTTTCTATCTTGTAACGGCTGGCCACTGTGTAGAATATGAGGGTATAAAATACACTGATTTTAAGTTTAAATCAAATACCAGCAATTACTGGATATATCCAGAACTTCTTTACTATGAAGCTGACTATATGAACAACCGAGATTATGCGATATTTACTTTATCCCATTATAGGACAGGGCTTATGGTGGAAGATGAAGGTACAGAGCCTAAATATGTATTAGGAAATTTTGAACGAAAGATAAATTTTTTCAAAGAGTTCTATAATGCAAGGGAGGGAGAGAGCGGGAGTCCTATCCTGAGCTCGGGATGTAAGCTGGTTGGAATAGTTATAAAGAGTAATACAGACTACACCCCTATCAGTGAAGTCACCCGGACAATTGACCGGATATTAGCAGAACAGGTGCAGGATTAATTTATTGACTAAAATAAATGATAATATTATTTAGTAAGCAGCAATTAATATGGCAGCATTTGCAGTAGTATCGTTCTTTCAGCTGACTTTTATACCTGGATTTATCTTATTTAAATTCTTAAGGATCAAGGATAATACACCGATCAAGGTCATCCTGTATAGTTTTGCATTCAGCCTTTTTATCAATTACCTGATCGTCTACCACCTGACTCTTATCGGATTATACACACCTGTTTCTGCTTATATCATCCTTGCTGCTGAGCTTATTATGATAATTTACCTGGCAATAAAGGGCAGGCTGAAGATCGAAAGGTCACTACACCTCAAAATACCATCAGGACTTCAAGGTCTTGCACAAAATATTATACCTGTCTCTATCCTGCTCATCCTTGCAGGTTCACTATATTTCTTCTTTTCAAACCTCGGGAATGTGTTTACACACTGGGACGCGGTATTTTCCTGGAACCGCTGGGCAATAGACTGGTATCTAAATGATATTCCGGGCCTCACCAATTTATATCCCCAGCTAATACCTGCAAACTGGTCCCTGTCCTATGTACTGATGCAGGACAATACTCTTCAGTTTGCTGCAAAATCAATAATGCCTCTCTTTCCGATATTAATACTTTTTGCATTTTATGACCTTTATCTCAAAAAAAAGAATTTAACATATATTCTGTCTGTCCTGTTCTTTTCAGCTCTTTGCCTCCTGTATAGTTTCCCCTATATTGATTCAGGTTATGTCGACTTTGCGGTTGCCTTCTTATCCATGGCTGCTTTCTATGCCATCCTGAGATCAGGGCCTGATTATTCCGACGCTGATAAGTTGGCAGTCTTATTATTTGCTACTGCTGCAGCAGTCACAAAACAGGCGGGATTCATAATACTTATATTCTCGATTATCTGGCTTGCCTGGCTGATGATCAAAAACCGAAAGACAATGAATACAAGAAAAATCTTTTCAGAAATATCCATTATAATACTTATTATATTGGCAAGTACTTACTGGTATATAATAAAGCTTGCAGATATTGCCGGCGGGAGGGATTTCAGTTCGCTCAGGTTTTTATTTGTAGACATCCACCACGATGCAAGCCTACTCCAGAGATTTATTAATGGCCTGGAGAATCTGAGAGCAAGTCCGGTATTCTTCCTGGTACTTGCAGTAATATCACTCTTTAGTCTTTTTAATAGAAGATCAAGATGGTTTACAATTGGCCTAACACTCCCGTCAATAGTCATCTGGGGACTCTTCTTTAGTTATGATGACAGGAATCTAATAGTATCTTTCCCCTTCCTTGCCTATTCAGCATCTTATGGTATTTCATATATTCTCAGGATATTAAGGTTTGGAAAATTAAAAGAATATTTTACGTCAAAATTCCCAGGATTTTCTGTCAGGAGACCTGCTGTTAAAATAAAATTATGGCCCGGACGTGTCCTGTTCCTCCTCTGTATTATTGTAATACTTGGAAGCATTTTCCTTGTAGGTGTTTTTGGAAATACAATAAAGCAGGGACAACTTGAGAGTCAAAAAGCAATCGGGGACCAGGAACTAAACCAGCAGATCTATGATTATTTGGATGAATATGGAATCGATGGAAAGATCATAACTGATTATTACTGGATAACAGTGCTGCCGGGTTTTGAAGGAAGTTCATCAAAGATTTTTCTGGAAAATGATAACTTTGTGATCCTTTCTAATTCTGACAGTTATAAACTTGTAGATCCTATCAGCCTTGTCGGGGAGGATACTTTTGGATTCCTGATCTCTAATATGTATTTTAAGGACCCTAATTTTAAATCCAAATTTGATCCAAAGATAAGAAGTGGTGAATATAGTCTTGTATTTTCTAGTGGTAGATATAATTTTATAAGAATAAATAATTAAAATATTTACCCTACAAATTTTTGATATAATAAATATAACTATATAAAATCTTAATCTTACCAATAAATAAGGAGTGGTGTGGACAGAATATTAGAAAATAAAATAATTGAAGACATGAAACAGTTTTTTGAAAATGATAAAAAATACATTGACCATGCCTTAAAAGTACTAGATTATGCTAAGGAAATATTAAAGCAAGAAAAAGGAGATAGCAAAATTGTTTTCCTTGCAGCCATACTTCATGATATCGGTATCAGATTATGTAAGAAAAAATACAATTCTACAGGTGGACAACTTCAGGAAAGAGAAGGACCCCCTATCGCCAGAAAAATGCTAAGCAAACTGAAAGTAGATAATAAAATAATTGATGAAGTTTGCGATATAATAGCTTCACACCATAGCCCTGGCGAAATAAATACAATAAATTTTAAGATATTATGGGACGCAGATTGGCTCGTGAACCT
>JAZFRP010000054.1:0-2222 GCA_036445715.1 Candidatus Humimicrobiaceae bacterium
CCTTCTTTTGGAAGCTTCTCAAGTGGGAATTTGTAGACATATGCATCTACCCCAAATATTTTCTCCAGGGGGAGTTCATGCATTGGTTTTTCTTTTTCCAGACCATATGCATGGGAAGGACCATCTATATAGGACCCGGTAAGCATATAGAAGCCTTTAAATGCCTGTGATTTCGGGGAAAAACTTTCTACCCAATCAGGTTCTTTAATATCTACAAGTTCATACTCCGGAAAAGGTGGGCCGTAAGTCCACATACCGGTATATATCGGACCGGATAAATCTATTAGTTTCATTTATTATCACCTCATCTTAGCAATGAATATTATATTTTAGTTTAGAACTTATACATTTTTACTCCAAATTTTTTAAAAATTAAAAAGACAATAATACAATCGTTTATCTTGATAGATCAAGCAGTAAGCTCTATCTTCAAATCTTCAGCCAGAGGTTCGATTATTACAAAATCACCTGGCACTGTCTTGAGAATAGAGCACGGGACTTCCATTGTAACCGGACCGTGCAATGCAAGTCTTACAATGAATTTCTGCCAGGTGGCACCTCCAAAGTAAGCGCCATCTGCAGTCAGCCCAGCCCCATCATTCCACCAGCTGACATAGTCGGCTGCCAACAGTGTAGACGGAGAAGTAGTGTAAGCTTTTGGAGGTACAAATGCCCAGGCTCCACTCATATCTGTTGCTGCCATTTGGATGGTCGAGATAGGGTGAAAATCAACAAGCCTTGGTTTGGCTTTTTTCCATTCTTCAAGATCCATTCCGTACTTCTTACCGAGATGAGGATCCCAGAAAGAAAGATGTCCTGAAAGTCCGGTACCACCATATATTATATTGGCACCTTTTGCTCTGGGCTCATTACGCGCTTCGACTATCATCTCATCATAATTATCAATATTATTACTTGATGGAAAATGTATCTGTTTTTCAGGTATCCGGAGCTCCGGTTTTAATCTTGAGATAAAATTCTCATTAATCGTGTAATGGAATGAACCGGGCCAGTTAGGGTCTATATCCTTTCCATTTTCATCTGCATATTCATCCATTGAAAAATAATGTACATGCTTAAATGAGACATTTAGAGCATTTGCCATCTCGGCAAGTAATTGGTATTGAAATATTGGTCCTGTGGGAAATACTCCTACAAATTGTCTTCCCTCTTCCTGAGCTTGCTTAATCCTTACAAACATGTCCAATGCCATCTTAAAATGAAATTCTTTGACCGGCAATATCCTGATCTTAAAATCTGGATGAGCATCTTCCGGGGGTTTTGTCAGATCTTCCTTCTTGATTTTTGCTACTCTTTTGCACACTTCCATATCTTTGAATGCAAGGAATTCTGAGGGTTGAAAATTTATTAGATCAATATCAGGGTTAAAATCTTTTGCCATTTTTGACCTCCTATTAAATTGATAAGAATTACACTTAAGCCTATTAATTTTTTTACAATAATCTAAAAAAAGAGGGAAATTATTTAATTTGTTTGTTTTCCAAACATATTATTATATTATAGATAAAACTTTTCCTTGTCAAGCAAACTGAACTCTCAAGATAATGCCATTATTAAAGGAGATCAACCAATCTTTTTTGCCTCTTCGATCATAGCAATAAGATTATCCAGTGGTATATCACCCTGGATTGTTATCCCGGGTTCAAGTATATAACCGCCTCCTTTTCCCATTTTATCTTTTAATATTTTTACCTCTTCTTTTACCTGGTCTGGTGTAGCATACGGTAAAAAGTTTTGTGTACCCAGCCCACCCTGGAAAGTAAGGTCTTTTCCGAATTCAGCTTTTAACTGGTATATATCCATAGTTTCAGGTTGAATAGGATGTAATATGTCCAATCCGACATCCACCATGTCCCCAATCACTTCAAATACATTACCGCAAGTATGAACCATCATTATTTTTCCATTTTTCCTGGCTAATTCAAATATTTGTCTTAAAAATGGTTTTATAAATTTCCCCCAATCCCTGGGCGACATCTGGAGTGCTTTCTGGGTACCATAATCATCACTGAGGCTAAAAGCCTCAAAATCATACCTTTCCAGGAGTATTTTCATTGTTTTCAATAAATAATCCGTAATTCCTTCAAGAAGCTTAAATACAAATTTTTTATTTATTGCCAGATCCAATAATAATTCTTCCATACTTCTGATAAAAGTTGCTCTTTCCCAAAGTTCACCGATCCATAAAATTCTAAAATGTT
>JAZFRP010000055.1:0-4799 GCA_036445715.1 Candidatus Humimicrobiaceae bacterium
GTCGGTGACAGGCTTACCTGTATTTTTGTCGATCACGGTCTTCTTAGAAAAGATGAAGCCAAACAGGTAGTCGATACTTTCCAGGAGAACTTCAGGATAAACCTGATACATATAAATGCAGCGGACAGGTTTTTAAAAAGACTTGAGGGTATTGAAGATCCTGAGAGGAAGAGAAAGATCATCGGGGAAGAATTTATAAGGATCTTTGAGGAAGAAGCGCAAAAAATAAAAAATGCAGACTATCTTGTGCAGGGCACACTCTATTCAGATGTTATAGAGAGTGGGACCAGGGATGCTGCAAAGATCAAGTCACATCACAATGTTGGCGGTCTTCCGGAGGATATGAAATTAAAACTCATCGAACCGCTTAGACTGCTGTTTAAGGATGAGATAAGAAAGCTCGGAATAGAGCTGGGACTTTCTGATGAAATAGTCTGGAGGCAGCCATTTCCAGGACCCGGACTGGCGATAAGGATAATCGGGGAGGTCACAAGAGAAAAAATAAAAATACTCCAGAACGCAGATGAAATAGTATTAGAGGAGGTTAAAAGGGCCGGACTTTACCGGAAGATATGGCAGTCCTTTGCAATACTGCCTTCAATAAAAAGTGTGGGGGTAATGGGGGATGAAAGGACATATGCATATCCCATAGTCATAAGGGCAGTCTCGAGTCTGGATGCGATGACTGCGGATTGGGTAAGATTGCCTTATGAGGTCCTTGAGAAGATGTCCAGCCGAATAATAAATGAAGTAGACGGTGTTAACCGTGTAGTATATGATATTAGTTCAAAGCCGCCAAGCACCATTGAATGGGAGTGAGAAGGGCGAGGCAATAATTCTTTTAGACAAAGGAGAGAAAAGATGGAAAGTGACTGGAAAGTAAAACTTGGAGAATATAGGGACCAGATAAATGATATTGACAAGAAGCTGGTCGACCTTTTAAATGACAGGGCCGTAGTCGTCATGAAAGTAAAGAAGCTTAAACAAAAAGAAAATCTTCCCTTGTATGATGCCAGGAGAGAAGAAGAGCTTGTTGAGAGTATAGTAAAATATAATAAAGGACCTCTTTTCAGGGATAATATTATACAGATCTTTGAGAATATATTACGAAATGTCCAAATACTAGAGAAAGACGAAAACCTTTAAATTTTGAGGAAATATTTATGACTGATAATAATAAAAATAATAAAAATAATGGTAATACTCCGGGCCTGATACAGAAGGATCATATTACGATCATTGCTGGACCCTGCGCCATAGAAAACCACGACCAACTGGAAGAAACTGCAAAAGTAGTCAAGGACCTGGGACTTTCATATTTGAGGGGCGGTGCCTATAAGCCCAGGACATCTCCTTACAGTTTTCAAGGCCTTGAAGAAAAGGGTTTACAATTCCTCAGGGAAATAGGTCAAAAGTATGGCCTCAAGACAGTTACCGAGGTAACAGATACTGTAAATGCAGGTATTGTTGCTGAAAATGTAGATGTTCTTCAGGTAGGGACAAGGAATATGTCAAATTTTGCCCTCCTTAAAAAAGTCGGAGAGATAGCCTTTAAGAAGAAAAAGGCAGTAATACTGAAGAGGGGATGGGCATCGAGTATTAAGGAATGGCTCCTGGCCTCAGAGTATCTTTTGATGAATGGTAAAGTAGAGGTCATATTGTGCGAAAGGGGTATCAGGACATTTGATACTAATACAAGATTTACACTGGACCTTGCTGCTGTTCCGGTTATCAGGAAATTAAGCAAGCTTCCGATCATCATAGATCCATCTCATGCGATGGGACAGAGCGACCTGGTGACTCCGATGAGCAGGGCAGCTATTGCTGCAGGTGCAGACGGACTTATAGTGGAAACACATAATGATCCTGCCAATGCTTTATGTGACGGACAGCAGTCCCTTAATCCAAAGGAAATGGCTGACCTTCTAAAGCAGATTAAAAAGATCGCCTCTGTAATAGGAAAAAAAGTCAGGTAGAATATATAGTTTTGGAAATTGAAAAGCACCTAAACCCCCAACAGGTCAAAGCTGTAAAAAACACAGACGGCCCGCTGCTTGTGATCGCTGGCGCCGGAAGCGGCAAGACCAGGGTCTTGACCTACAGAATAGCATATCTTGTAAACCAAAAAAATGTGGATCCTTTCAGCATACTTGCTATAACGTTTACCAATAAAGCTGCAAGGGAGATGAAAAAAAGGGTGATCGAACTGGTAGGCAGGGTTGGTGAACATATGTGGGTCTCCACATTTCACTCATTTTGTGCCCGTTTTTTACGGTTTGAGATACATAATCTGGGGATGTCACGCAATTATGTGATATATGATCAAGATGATTCGATAAAGCTAATAAACAGAATTGCAAGGGAGATGGACATTGATATTAAAAAAATTACTCCAAGAGCCATTAAATCTGTTATTAGTGATGCAAAAAATCATCTTATAGATTTTGAGACTTATAATAGGAAAGCTTCGGATTATTTAGAGAAGATAATAGCCAAGGTCTATAGCACTTACCAGGAAAGGCTCCTTAAAGCTAATGCCCTGGATTTTGATGACCTTCTTGTCTTTACGGTAGACATCCTGAATCTTTTTCCCGGGGTCAGAAAGAGATACCAGGATAAATTTAAATATCTACTGGTCGATGAATTCCAGGATACCAATATGGCACAAAATGAGATAGTGATGCTTATTGGCGGAGAACATAAAAGAGTATGTGTTGTCGGTGATGATGACCAGAGTATCTACAGCTGGAGGGGTGCAAGAATATCCAATATCACTGAATTTGACAAGCAGTTCAAAAATGCTTCCGTTATAAAACTGGAACAGAATTACCGGTCCACACAAAATATCCTGGAAGCAGCTAATGCAGTCATAAAGAATAATGAGAACCGAAGGCCCAAGAAACTATGGACAGAGAATTTAAAAGGTGAACGTGTTTCTAAATACACCGCTTCAGATGAAAAAGTCGAAGTAAGCTTTGTGGTAAATATTATCAAGGAATACATAAAGAAAAAAAACAGAAAATACAGGGATTTTGCCATATTCTACAGGACAAATGCCCAGTCAAGAACAGTAGAGGAACAGCTTGTCAGGCAGAATATTCCTTATAAGATATTCGGGGGCTTAAGGTTTTATGACCGGATGGAGATCAAGGATATGCTTGCGTATATGAAGCTTATATCAAATCCAAAAGATGTAGTGAGTTTGATGAGGGTAGTAAATGTACCAAGACGTAAAATAGGAAAGACCACCATAAGTACCATTGAGAGATATGCCCAGAGAAATAATATGACGTTTTGTGAAGCATTCTACCAGGTCGACGAGATACCTCCTCTCTCGAATTCTGTCAAGGTAAGGATAAATGATTTTATATCCTTGATGGCAGGACTCAGGAATCATGCTGTAAGTAATCCTGTTGATGAAGTTCTTAAAGAGATCTGGGAAAAAACAGGATATATGAAAGAACTAGAAAATGAAGATACGATAGAGTCAATGAATAGGATCGAGAACTTAAAGGAGCTCCATACAGTTACCGAGGAATTTGACGAAAAAGCTTCGCTTATTGAATCGGCCAGGGGGCAAGGTTTTATGCTCGAAGGCATTTCGACGAAAGCCGGTGGAAAGTCAGCTGAAAACCCGGAACCCGGCCAGGCGGACCCTGAGCAAAACTCAAATATTTCCAGATTGGATGATTTTCTGGAAGAAGTATCACTACTTACTGATCTCGATAATTATGACGGGGATGCAGATAGCCTGGTGTTGATGACACTTCATAATGCAAAGGGACTGGAGTTCCCCATAGTATTTATTATAGGCATGGAAGAGGGGATCTTTCCCCATTCACGAAGCATGGGTAATCTTGAAGAGATAGAAGAGGAAAGAAGACTCTGTTATGTGGGGATAACCCGGGCAATGGAAAAGGTATTTCTAACTTCTGCCCAGACCCACAGGATCTATGGAGATGTCAGCTATATGAAAGCCTCCAGGTTTCTTTCGGAGATCCCGTCAAGTCTTATCTCGGATGAAAATAAGGGCAGCATGATCAGTGCTTCCGGTTTCAGGCAAAAGTCAAGGGATGATACCAAAAAGGCAGTAAGTTTTGATTATAAGATCGGCGATTTTCTGGAGCACAATATGTGGGGAAAGGGCCAGGTCCTAAATGTAAAGAAACTTAAGGGTGATATGGAGCTGGATGTCAATTTCTATAGTGTCGGCTTAAAGCACCTCTTAGTAAGCTTTGCTCCCATTAAGAAGATCGAGGAATAAGCCTTTATCTGTTAAATATCTTCTAAAAATAGATATAGTAAAAACTAACTGCTTTTTTATAATATTATTACCTTTCAAATCCTTACAGCAGGGTAATAATTTCTTCCTTTAACTCATTAAATTCTGGTGTTGTGAAAATCTTATTATCATGCGGCCTCTTTATATCAATATCAAATACCTTCCTTATGACTGCGGGCCTTTTTGACAGAAGATAGATCCTGTCAGATAAAAATAAGGCTTCATCGATATCATGAGTGATAAACAGGACCGAAGCATTTATTTTCTCCAGTATCTCCAGCAGCCATAACTGCATCTTTCTCCTGGTTATAGCATCGAGATTGCCGAAAGGCTCATCCAGCAGCATTATGTCATTGGCAAATAAGTAAGTCCTCAGGAGTGCCGCCCTCTGGCGCATACCGCCAGAGAGTTGATTCGGGTATTTATCTTCAAAACCTTCAAGTCCAAAATCCTGGAAATATTTTTTTGCTTTTAAATAAGAATTTTTCTTATTCTCCCCTTTTATAAAAAGAGGAAG
>JAZFRP010000056.1:0-3232 GCA_036445715.1 Candidatus Humimicrobiaceae bacterium
TAAAAAGACTACCACATTTGCCACTTCCTGTGTATCTGCATATCTTCCCAGAGGGATATTGGCCAGATATTTTTCTTTATTGGCTACGAACCTCTCCCTGGTACTCTCTGTTACCATAAGTCCAGAGGCCACTGCATTGACATTGATACCGTATTTAGCTACCTCCTTTGCCAGCGAGATGGTAAAGGAATTGATCCCGCCTTTACTGGCATCATAATGGGCACGGCCGGAACTGGACCCAAGATAAGCAGAAGTAGTTGAGATATTAATTATCTTACCCTTACGCTTCAACTTTAGAAGTCTTTTTATCAACTCCCTTGAAGTCAGGAAAGGACCGGTAGAATTTATTTTAAAAGTCTTGTTCCAGAGTTCCAGCTCTGTATCTTTTACATATGAAGTGGGGCTTATTGCTGCATTATTGACAAGTATATCTACCGGAGACAAGTTTTTTTCAATCTCATTAAAGATTCTTTCCACATCATCTTCTTCGGAAACATCTCCAAGAACCCCTATAGCCTCCACTTTATAATCTTTTTTAATCTCTTTTACCAGTTTCTCGACTATCTCTTTATTCTTACGGTAATTAATAGCAATATTCGTCCCTTCGGCAGCCAGCTCCCTACAAATCGCCTCACCCAGGCCATGTGAACCACCGGTAACAAACGCTACTTTTCCTTTAATATTTAAATCCATAATCTCTCCAATAATAGATTATTAATTATTTTCCATCTCTTTTACCTGCATAAGTGTTATTGCAGACATGCTAAGAACCTCAACCGGTGCACATCCCCTGGATAGGTCATTGAACGGCACCGGAGATCCCTGGATTATAGAGCCGTAATAGAATGACCCTGCCAATCTGTGAACTGCCTTTATGCAGATATTGGTAGCATCCAGATTGGGAAATATCAGAACATTAGCCTGTCCGGCTACTTCACTGTCGACTCCTTTAGCTATAGCCACTTCCGGAACAACTGCAGCATCAAATTGGAGCTCCCCATCTATCTTTATCCTGGGTTCGATTTCTCTTACTTTTTTAATTACCCTGTTAATCTGATCTATCTTTTCTCCCTTTGCACTGCCCTTAGTTGAATAAGATAACATTGCAATTTTAGGTTCTCCTTTAAATAGAGCTTTCGCAGTCTGGTAGGAAAAAAGTACAATATCGGTCATCTGGGTCTCATCAGGATCAGGGATAACTGCCGTATCTGCAAATAAAAACTGCCCATCAAGACCGTAGGGGCTTTCAGGTATTATCTCTATCGCAGCCCCGGAAAGATATCTTTTAGGATCGCCTGTACCCATTACCTGTATCAGGGGCCTCATCATAGCCTGAGTAGAGGATAGTGATCCGCTCACTCCACCGTGGGCATCCCCAACTTTTAGCATAATGGAGGCATAGTAATTGGGTTTTGATACCATCTCTTCCAACTCGTCTTCAGTTATTTCTTTACCACGCTCAGTAAATCTTTCCTGAAGGACTTACTGGTAATAATCAAACTTATCTGACTTTGAAGGTTCGACTATTTCAATATTATCAGAATCCAGGCCTATCTGGATCAAATTATCCTCAATTGTCTTTTTATTTCCTAAAAGTACAAGTTTTGAAGAGTTTATCTTTACAAACTCTGCTGCTGCTATAGCGGTCCTTATATCATCCCCGTCTACATATACGAGGGTCTTATCGTCATAATTTTTTACTGATTCTACCATAAACTGCTCAAACTTATTTGCGGGAAAAGTTATCTTGTCCATTTATCTGTTCTCCTATGTGTTTAAAGTTTTTTTGCCAGGTTTTTTATTGTTGATATTATCTCGTCTTTGGTTGCCCCGGAAGTAAATATCCCGTCAAAACCAGCTGCATTAAGTTTTTTCATATCATCTTCCGGTATAGCTCCTCCAACAAGATATATTTTACCATCTTTAATGCCTTCTTTTTTAGCCAAAGATATAAGTTTTGCTCCCAGGGACAGATGGGCTCCTCCAAGGGAACTTACCCCCACCACATCAACATCTTCCTGTACGGCAGATTTTATTATCTGTTCAGGTGTTGAGTTTCCAATATAGATTATCTCCATACCGGCATCTCTCAAGTTTTTAGCTACAGTAAGTACTCCCCGATTATGTATATCAAGTCCAAGTTTTGCAAGCAGTACCTTAATTTTTAATTCCATTATCTATCCTTCCGGTTAAACCTTTTCTAAAATGCTTCAGGCGGGTTCCAGAGCCCAAAAGCGGATTTAAATACCTTAAATACTTCACCTTCACTACAGCCAACTCTTGCGCATTCAAGGGAGTATGGGATGATATTAGCGCCAGATCTGCATGCTTGCTCTAGATCTTTCAGGGTTTTTTCTGCTTTTGCTGCATCTCTCTCATCTTTTAGCTTAGCAAGCTTATCAAGCTGACGTTTCTCAGCTCCTTCAGGATATTGAAATACATCTATTGGAGCTTCCTTCCTGTCAGATTTATAGCAGTTCAGTCCCACTATGGGTATCTCTGCTGATTCCATCTTTTCCTGTTCTGCCTGAAAGTATGTAGCAATTTTTCTGTGGAGCCAGCCTTTCTCTATTGCGGCTACATAACCCCCCTGGGCCTCTATCTCAGAAAGTTCATCTATTATCCTTTTTTCTATCTCGTCAGTTAAGGCTTCAACATAATATGAACCGCCAAGAGGGTCGACTACTTCAGTCACTGCAGTTTCTGCCTGTATTATCTGCTGAGTCCTTAAGGACAGCAGTGCAGCTTCCTCGGTGGGGACTGCATATGCTTCATCATATGAGGATACATGAAGCGACTGGGCTCCCCCGAGCACAGAGGCAAGAGCCTGATATGCTGCCCTTACTATATTGTTTAGCGGTTCCTGGCGGGTAAGGGTAAGTCCTGAGGTCTGAACATGGCACCTCATCCATTGTGATCTGGGATCCCTGGCGCCAAATTTGTATTTCATAATCCGTGACCACAGTCTTCTTGCCGCCCTTATTCTTGCAGCTTCATCAAAGAAGTCATTTGAGATCGACCAGAAAAAGGCAAGCCTTTTTGCTATAAAGTCCACATCATGCCCGCGGGCAGTCAAATTCTCCAGGGTCTCCATGGCATTTGCAAAGGCTACCGCTATCTCTGTTACTGAAGAGGTACCGAATTCACGCATATTGTAACCATTAAAAGTAGTAAAGTTCCACCTGGGGATATTTTGCCTGATATATTCATTATTATCACATTGTATCCTGAA
>JAZFRP010000057.1:0-4098 GCA_036445715.1 Candidatus Humimicrobiaceae bacterium
TTTGCTATCACTATGGCTGTAATAACACTTTGCCACAGCATCTCCCATGTGGTAGGGGGCCTTTGTGGAACTGTTCACGGTGAGACCCTTGCCGCAATGACACCACAGACTTTGAGATTTAGCATGAACAAGGATCCTGTAAAGTTTGGAAATATAGGATTGTTTCTTCAGGATAAATGTACCGGATCTGGCTCCAAAAATGTCGAGGATGTGGATCTTGAGTCTACTGTAAATGAAGTAGAAAAACTCATAAAAGATATAGGGCTGGATGTGCCACTAAGCAAACAGGGTGTAAAAAAATCAGACATTGAACCTATTGCAGAAGGAACTGTAGGGTATATGGCAATTGGTGTTGAAATAGATTTAAGGATGGCTGACAAGAATGATGTTTTGAAAATCCTTAAGAAATCATTTTAGATCTCATGCAACTTTAATTATTTAATCGGGGAGGGTTATATGAGCCTGATGGGGATCGATATTGGAACAACTGGTTGCAGAAGTGTGATCTTTAGTGATGACGGCCTGATATTATCCCAGGCATATAAAGAATATCCTGAAGTATATCCACGCCCGGGTTGGGTAGAGATGGACCCGGAGCAGATATGGAGTGCAATAAAAGAAGTAATTACCAAATCAGTTAGTCAGTCATCCGGTGATAAAGTAAAAGCTCTTTGTGCATCAGTTTTAGGGGGTGCAGTAACACCTATTGATAAAAAGGGTAATCCTCTTTATAACAGCCTTCCAGTTGTAGATGGGAGATCTACAAAACAATCACAAATGCTTGAAGAACAAATAGGTAAGGAACAGATTTTTAATGAAACAGGTTCAGTGGCTTCTCCGGCATGGTCTATTAATAAAATAATGTGGCTCAAAGAAAACGAACCGGAGATTTACAAGAATACATGGAAATTTGTATTATACGAAGATCTTTTGATGCAGAAACTGGGCCTGGAACCGACCATAAGCCATTCACTTGCCGGATTGACAATGGCCTTTAATTCCAGGGATAGGAAATGGTCTGACCTGATGCTGGGAACAGCAGATATAGATTCAAACCTTCTTTCAAAAACTGTTCCTTCTGGAGAGATAGTCGGGGAAATAAGCGATAATATTGCTGATGAGCTTGGACTTCCCAGAAAAACAATAGCTGTTGCAGGGGGCTTTGACCAGGCAATGTCTGCTCTTGGCGGAGGTCTTGTTAAAGAAGGCGACAGTACGCTTTGTTTTGGAACGATAGAGTGTGTTACCACTGCATTTTCAAAGTTTAATACTGATCCATTATTGCTGGAGCACAACCATCCTGTTTTTTGCCATGTAATAAAAGATCTTTATATCACTATAGCCTGGTGTTTTACTGCCGGGGCACTTCTTAAATGGTACAGGGATAATATCGCAGTAGAGGAAATGCAAAGAGCAAAAGAATCCGGTGAGGATATTTACAATATAATCATAGGTGAAGCCTCAAAGGATCCTTCAAAGGTTTTGATCCTTCCTCATTTTATTGGAAGCGGGACACCTTACCTGGACTCAAAATCCATGGGGGCGATCATAGGGATGACACTTGCCACAACAAGACAGGATATTGTAAAAGGTATAATAGATTCATTGTCTTATGAGACGAAATGGAATATTGAAACTGTCGAGATGGCGGGATTAAAAATCGCTGCCCTGAACCTTTTTGGAGGAGGAGCAAAAAGTGATATATTGGCACAGATAAAGGCGGATATTTTTGAAAGGGAGATCCGTGCACTTAATATCAATGAAACTGGCGCCCTTGCGGCTGCTTTACTTGCAGGCAGGGCGGTGGGGGTCTATGACAATATCGAAGAAGCAGTAAAGAGGATTATTAAACCACGAAAAGTGTTCTATCCTGATAATAAATACAGGGATGACTACCAGAATACCTATGATATATATAAAGACCTATATCCGGCATTAAAGGATATAAATCATAAATTAATGGGACTTTAATCCTTAGTATCCTATAAAGGATAATTTAGCCAGGTAAAGGAAAATTTTATTAAAAGGAGTATTAAAAGTGGAGGATATAGATGTATGAGCAGGAAAAAAAAGAAATATTAATTACAGCAAAGAAATTAATGGCGTGTGGACTTATCAAATTGACAACAGGTAATCTTAGTATGAGGTGTGGTAAGCATATAATTTTTACACCTTCAGGTATGGACTATAATGATTGCAACATTGATGACATGGTCGTACTTGATATGAAAGGCAATAAGGTAGAAGGTTCCAGGACTGCTTCAAAAGAAAAAGACGGCTGCCTGTATATTTTTGAACATATGCCGGAAGTAAACGCAATAATCCACACGCATCAGGTATATGCAACAACAGTTGGATTGATTACTGATAAACTGCCAGCAATACTTACAACCCAGGCAAGTGCCTGTGGAGGGGAAGTAAAAGTTGCGCCATATGCACCTGCAGGAAGTATTGAAACCGGGATATTTGCAGTAGAAAACCTTAAAGGAAAAAGGGCTGTTATTTTAAAGCACCATGGGGTTACTGTAGTAGGTAAAGATTTAAATGAAGCCCTACATTCTGCTATTTATCTTGAAGAAGCATCAGAGGCATACCTCGCTGCAAGGGCTATCTGCGAACCTCCTGTTCTTGAAGACTGGCAGATCCAGAAAGCACTTGAAATATATAAGGATTATCTTGTTAAGAAATAGGTTAATATCCATGACCATGACAAAATCTCTGAAGATATTATATCTATAAGTTTAAATCTGGCCACCTATGACTATCACGGTACGAAGTACCAGGCCCCCGAAAATCACACATATAGATGAAGCTATAAAAGAGGCATTGACTATCTTGCGTTTACCGACACTTTTACCCCAGTTGATAATATAAAGGGTGAAAGGTATCAGTATTGCCAGCAATACGACTCCAAGCCAGAATGGTAGTGCCAGTTCGCCTGTTATGAGCTGGCTCATTGATTCATTGGCTCCGGGAATTCCTGACCGGAAAAGCCAGAGTAGATATAATGATAGAACTGCTAATTCGACTACAATGATTATTGTATCAACTTGCACCATCCGCCTGATAGTCTCACCATGAGTCTTCCACATCTTTGTGATTATGCTTACCAGGACCAGGAGAGCAGCTCCTGTGGATATTGCTGAAATAACAAAGAGAGGGGGCAGAAGAGCTGTTGATGCCCACAATGGCTGATTACTGGCTGCCAGGAGAACACCTGTATAGCTCATAAGAAGTATTGAAGTAAAAAAACCTACCCAATGGAGGTATTTCTTGATCCGCTGCAGGATAGCTGGTTTGATCGGAATTCGGTTTCTCATATGCCATAGAAAAACTATCAGTACACTGATAGCTGACCATAGTACCAGCAACCAACTGCCAATAGACATTGGTGATGTGGAATTTAAAAGAACAAAGAGGTGCCAGAAGCGAATAGGATAACTCAGGTCAACAAGAAGAAAGAGCACACCTATCATTGCTGATGGAACACCAAGATAAATAGCGGTATGAAGTAAACGGTTGTCATTGTGTTTTCCAAAGCGTTCAGCCAGGAAAGCAGTAAAATAAGCGCCTGCTGCCATACCGGCGAGCCATAAATAAAGCCATATTGTAAATCCCCATGTGATCATTTTGCACCTTCATCCTGTTTTGCCGTTTGTCCGTCTTTTCCTGATTTACGCTTGTGTAAATACCAGAATGGCGCTATAAGGGCTGCTGCAATAAGGCTACCGGTCGTCCATTGCAGTACTACATTCCTTGTTGCCTGTCTTGGTTGTTCAGGTAATCCATAAAAAGTTGGTGGTTTTAGTAAAATATACATCACGCCTAATCCACTTAGCTCATTCTCTCCATAGAGTTGTGCTTGCGGCCAGCCTAGCTTTACCAGATTCTGGACCTTGCTTTTAGCAGTTGTCAATAATTCTGACCTGACACCATAAGTAGTGGCCCCGATAGGGCAAGCTTCTGCACAGCAGGGTTCCGGTCCTGACTCAGCCCCATTGAAGCAGAAAGTACATTTCTGGGCAGAGCCTGGCGGGTCTCCCCTGTGGGGAACACCGAATGGACATGCCTTCTCACAGTAACCGCAGCCTATGCACC
>JAZFRP010000058.1:0-5826 GCA_036445715.1 Candidatus Humimicrobiaceae bacterium
GTTATAAACTCATTAAACCTACTGGCGACTATACCGATCTTTAATTTTTTTGCATCGAATTTTCCTTCATAAGTCTTCATTTTTTCTTCCTTTCCATATGATTAAAAATATTATTACTTTCATATTCATGATCAATCAAGCATGTGATCAAGCTTTTGTTTTTTTGTACTTAGATACTTTTTATTATTTTTATTGGGAGCTATTTTAATAGGTATCCTTTTAGTTATCTTAAGGCCATAACCTTCAAGACCCACGATCTTTTTCGGATTATTGGTCATAAGATGAATAGTGGACAGTCCAAGATCTGACAGGATCTGTGCTCCTATGCCATAATCCCTTAGATCAGCATCAAAACCAAGGTGCAGATTTGCTTCCACGGTATCCATTCCTTTATCCTGCAGCTCATAAGCCTTCATCTTATTGCATAGCCCTATACCTCTTCCTTCCTGGGCCATATAGAGAAGGACTCCCCGGCCTTTTTTATTTATCATATTAAATGCAGTATCCATCTGGTCACCGCAGTCGCAACGCATCGAACCGAATGTATCTCCTGTGAGGCATTGAGAATGGACCCTTACAAGAATATTTTTCTCATCGCTTACATCGCCCTTTATAAAGGCTATATGGGTCTCATTATTGATAGTGGACCTATATGTCGCTGCTGTGAACTCTCCCCATTTGGTCGGCAGGATTATCTCTGCGACTTTCTCAATAAGTTTTTCCTTCTTTTTCCTGTACCTTATAAGCTCCTCTATTGTCATTATCTTAAGGCCTGAACTCCTGGATATACTTATAAGGTCGGGAAGGAGGGCGACTTCACCATCATCCCTTATCACCTCGCTAATTATCCCTGCAGGAAAAAGTCCGGCAGCCTTTGCCATATCAACAGCAACTTCAGTATGCCCGGCACGTATAAGTATTCCTCCACTGGATGCTTTTAGAGGAAAAATATGTCCCGGGATGGAAATATCTTTAGGTCTTGTTGCAGGGTCTATAAAAGTCTTTATGGTAATCGCCCTGTCTTTGGCAGAGATACCGCTACCCTTGATGGATTTTGCATCGATAGAGACCGCAAGGGCACCGACATTTGAAGAATAATTATTGCTCTCATAACTCATCATGGGTATCTTAAGCTCAGTTAACCGCGTCTTGAGACAAGGAAGAAACATCATCCCCCTTGCATGGGTAATAAAGAAATTAACCGAAGCGGGTGTAACTTTTTCTGCTGCCTGGAAGAAAACTCCCTCATTATTTCGGGATTTATCATCCACAATTATTATTATTTTCCCCTTACTTACATCTTTTATGCAGTCTTCAATGGGGGAAAAAGAATGTTTTTTTTCCTCAGATGAAACCATATTTTTCTAATTTCTCCTTTAGTATTCTGTCTTTTTCACCAGATGTTTTTTGTTTATTATTTTTGTTATTAAGATAATTAGCTATATATCTTGCAATCATGTCTACTTCAATATTAACTGAACTACCGGTACTTTTATTCCCAAGTATCGTATTTTCAAATGTATGGGGTATTATCACTACCTTAAAGCTATCTCCGGCCACTTCCGTCACTGTAAGGCTTATTCCATCGATTGCCACAGATCCTCTTTCTGTTATGAAGGGAGCAGCTTCAGATGGAAGGTCAAAGGTGATCTCATATGCTCTTCCGGTTTTTTCAATGCCAATTACCTTAGCCGTGCAGTCTATATGGCCGCTGACAAAATGGCCCCCCAGTTTATCGCTTGGAGTAAGTGAGTCTTCCAAATTGACCTTATCTCCTGATTTAAGTTCAGCCAGATTTGTATGCGCAAGAGTACTTGATGAAACATCAAATGTAAAACTATCTCCGTTAAAACTCTTAACTGTAAGGCAGATACCATTAATAGCGATAGAGTCACCGGTCTTTACATCTTTTATTAATACGGAGGAGTTGACTTCAAATTCAATATCCTGTCCCTTATCAGTAATTTTTTTTATTGTCCCGGTCTCTTTGATGATTCCTGTAAACACCAAATACCTTACCTTCCACTTTGTTTATTATTATTTATTGGATAGGCGGTGATCATAAGATCACTGCCCAGTTTTTTAAATGATGAAAATTCCAGGTCCGTACTGTCACTTATAAGGTTATTTTCAAGTTTTGAAAACATATTATAAGGGCTGTCCCCGCCGATTATCTTTGGAGCCATAAAGATTGTAAATTTATCTATAAGCTGTCCTTTAAGAAATGAAGTGAGGATCGCAGGGCCTGCTTCAAGCATTACAGATACAATACCGTATTTATTATAAAGGATTCTTAGCACTTCTCCGGAGTCAGGCCTGATACCGGGGAGAAATTCTAGAGATACTTTACTGTCCTGGAGTTTTTCAACTTTTTTATTGGTCCCGGTCTTTCCCATGGGCTTATCTGATGTAAATATTATGGTACTTATATCACCTGCCGTCTTTACAATATTTGAATCCAGGGGGATCCTTAGATCAGTATCCAGTATGATCCTGGCGTAATTCATGTGTTCTCCTGCAAGAAAACTTCTGAGATTATCTTTTATGGTCCCTCCGGGATCTGTCTTTGGAAACAGGGTGGGATCATCAGCCATTATTGTATTTATGCCGGTTAATACACAGCCATATTCAATTCTCATCTCCTGAACCACTTTCCTGGACTGAATGGAAGTGATCCATTTTGAATCAGAGGTTTTAGTTGCAAGTTTTCCATCAATGCTTGAGGCTATCTTTGCACAGACAAAAGGAAGCTTGCTTTCCATATTCTTAAAAAAGACCTCATTCTGTACGGCAACTTCTTCTGAAAGTAGCCCGCTTAATACTTCTATTCCTGCGTCTTTAAGTTTTTTTATGCCATTCCCATCTACTGCTGGATTTGGGTCCACTGCACCTATGATGACTCTTTTGAATCCATTTTGTATTAGTGCATCAGTACATGGAGGGGTCCTGCCCTGTATGCTGCATGGTTCAAGGCTTACATAGATATCAGAACCTTTTACCGGGATGGAGCTGTTTTTTATTGCATCCACTTCGGCATGATCAGCTCCGGCCTTTCTGTGATAACCTGTAGAGATTACCTTTCCATCTCTTACAATCACGGCACCGACCATAGGATTTGGACTGGTCCGCCCACGCCCCTTTTCGGCAAGGCTGATAGCCTGCCTCATAAAGTTATTATCCTGTTCAGTAAATACTGTCATAATTAAAAGCCTTATAAATAAAAAAAGCCACGGCGAAAACCATGGCTCATATCAAATATAAGTCAAAATCTTCTCCCATCCAGACTTTAACTGTCGGTCTTAGAGTTTCACTAAGTCAGCCTGCCAAAGCAGGGTTGCGGACTGTTACCGCCGGTAGGGGATTGCACCCATCCTCGAAAATTTTTAGAATCTATAATCTAACTTTTCAAAATATCCTTAAGTATTTAAGGATATACTGTTTAAGTAGGATAGATTATATCAGGAAGAATTTATTTTTCAAATATGACAAGAATTGCTTTGAGGATAAATTCCATTTGAAATTAAGGTTTAATATATTAAAATAGGGGAGCCATGGATACAAAGACAAATAGAAAAATAAAGATATTATGCAGCTGTGGGACCGGGGTTGCTACTTGTTCCTTTATTTCTGCTGAACTTAAAAAATTTCTTGCAGGGAATGGGCTGGATGCTGAGATAATAGAATGCCAGGTCCAGGAGGTCTATGATTGCTATAAAGATGTGGACCTGATAATCAGCACGTCACAACTTCCTCCTAAAATAAATAAGCCCCAGATCAGCGGGGTCCCGTTTTTGACCGGGAATGATCTTGAAGAGACTAAAGAGAAAATACTTGAACTATTTAAGAAATAGAACATTTTAAGAAAATATCTGGTCCTCGTTTTATGTTATAATCTCAATATTAGATAATATTCAATCTTTAAGACAGGATAAAAATATGCCAAATAATATAAAGATATCTGCCTCGATCTTAAACAGTAATTTTGCCTACCTTGCAGGTGAAATAAAAAAGGTAGAAAAAGCCGGGGCAGACATGCTTCATGTAGATGTAATGGATGGTGTATTTGTTCCAAATATAACCCTGGGGCCGCCTGTTATAAAATGTATAAGGGAAAATACCGGACTATTTATGGATGTCCACCTGATGATAACTCGTCCTGACAGGCTGCTTGATAGTTTTATTGAAAGCGGCGCTGATTCCATAAATGTCCATGTTGAGGAATGTCCGCACCTGGACAGGACCTTAAACTATATAAAAGAGGCTGGTAAAAAAACTGCTATTGCCTTAAACCCCTCGACTCCCCTTTCAGCTGTTGAGAATGTGCTGGGACTTGTAGATATGATACTTATAATGACTGTTAATCCCGGTTTCGGGGGACAGGGTTTTATAAACGATATGATCTATAAGATCCAGAGACTAAAGAAGATGATTGAGGATTATAAAAAGCTGACAGGAAAACATGACAGAGTAATAGATATACAGGTAGACGGGGGCATAAACCTTAAAACTGCTCAAGAGGTGGTCGGAGCCGGAGCTACTGTGCTTTCCGTCGGCACTTCTATTTTCAAGGCAGATGACCCGGTTGCCTTTGTAAAAAGCCTGAGACAGAAACTGAATCCTACTACCTGATACGGCCAGTTCCAAAAGAGGAGAGGGCATCAATGATCTCTTTTTTCGTTTTCATTTTTCTAATATCTGATACCATTTTTCTGCATTTTAGAGGATCCATCTTGTTTGCATGATTTAAGACTTCCCGGTATCTTTTCAGTTCCACACTTATACTGTCAGCCTTCATTCCAATAAGGATCGGAAGAAATTTGGGACTTGCTGCTATACCGCCGCACACAGAGACTTTTTGATTTTTCTTATGACAGGCTTCAATGATCTGGCAGAGTAATTTTATGGTAATGGGATGCAGGAGGTCATCACTCCAATAGGGCCTGTTAGATTGTCTTGATCCGGCATAGACAAGAGTCAATAGATCGTTTGTCCCTATGCTTATTGTGTCTGTATGGTCCAGTATATCGTCAAGAGCGAAGACACCGGCAGGAGTCTCTATAAAGGCACTTAGGCTGATCCGGGATGCGACTCCAGGATCAGAGGCTGCGAGCTTCTTCTGGATTGACAGTAATTGTTTTTTTGATGATGCCATTTCCTCAGCTTTTGATATCATGGGGAAGGCGACAATAAGTTCACCATATTTTGAAGCCTTAACCAAAGCTTTCATCTGGGCACTGCAGGTCTTCTTTATAAGTGACCTGGTCCCGCCTGGTGTAAGAGTTTCGTTTGATATCAGGTTTAGAAATGCCTGCTTATCTCCACTGAGGTCAAGAGCCCTCAGTGTGACCGGTTTATTCGGAAAAAGCCTCAGTATATCGCTATAAGCTTTATACTGGTCACCAACTGTAAGCCCTATGTCTCCATTTAAAAATGATAGTTCAGTCCTGAAGAGGCCGATACCGCTAACTCCCATTGAAGCGGCATGCTGTGCTTCTTCAATTGTATTTATGCTGGCAAGGATAGCCGGGAGCCCTTTATTTTTTTTCTTAAATGGACCGATCTTTTTAATGCTATCTTTAAAATATTTCTTAAATTTTTTGTCCGTGGCTTTATCAGGCTGGATGATAAGTTTGCCACTAAATCCATCAAGGATCGCACTCTGTCCATCAATTATCTCATCTACATTCTTTTTGATCTTTATCAGATAGGGGATCTTCAGTGATTTTATAAGTATTGAAGTGTGAGAGTCCATGTTTTGTTTTTCAATTACTATCCCCCTGACTTTTTTAAGATCGACTTTTGCAAGGTCTGTGGGAAACATCCTCC
>JAZFRP010000059.1:0-3422 GCA_036445715.1 Candidatus Humimicrobiaceae bacterium
TTCCAGTCAGGATTTGAAAGAGGCTCTACTATTATGCTTGGCGCCCTGGCCGGGGGAGATATTTTTGGACATTTTGGAATAAGCGGAGCAGATAATGGAGCTGATCTAATACAGCTGATCCTTGATAATGAAATGATCGGCCATGTGAAAAGGATGCTAAGATCTTTTGAGGTCACGGATATGACCATATCACTGGATACGATCAAGGAAACCGGGATCGGAGGTAATTATATAGCACATCCCGATACTCTCCAGAATTATAAAAAGGAAATATATTACCCGGAACTTTCAGACAGGTTTATCTGGGATAAATGGGAAAGCAATGGAAGTCGTACTATCCTGGATAAGGCGTTTGAAAAGGAAAGTAAAATAATGAAGACTCATGAGCAGAAATTTTTAGATGATGGAACTAAAAAGGAATGCCAGAAACTGATTGGGTCATATAAGAAAGAATTGGGTATTACTTAATATTATTAAAAGTATCCTAATTCATCTTCATAAAGATTTTTTCTAGTTCCCAGAAGCTTTTTGGTGATATTATATTTATGCCTTTATAATTCTTCAAAACCTTCAAATCTTTATCCCCGGTCATTATACAATCAGCTCCTATTGAAACTGCTGCTATAAGAATATTGTCATCATCAGGATCCATACATATACTGACGGTATTTTTTTTATAGTTCTTTATAATAACAAGGTTTTCCTTAGTAAAATCCATTACCTTCTTAGTCTCAGAATCTGAATACCCAAATTTTTTTCTTAGATTCTTTTCCAGCTCAGCAAGGACTTGATCGCTTGTGTAACATTTATGTATTGAAAGGCAGTGCTCGAAAACTTCTGAGGCGTGTCCGTGTGTTATAAAGGCCGATATTATGACATTAGTATCAAAAAAAACTTTCATGATACTATCTTGTAAACATCTTCTTCGTCGAATATGCCTTTGGTTTCAGCTCTGGGGATCATCTGCCTGCGGATTTTTTGAAATTCACTTACAGCAAAATATCTTTTTAATGCTTCCTTTACTATATCGCTTCTATTTGTTTTTTCGCTATCAACTAACTTATCCAATCTCTCTTTTAACTCTTTGGACAGACTTATGGTAACTGCTTCCCTCATGATAGATATCTCCCTTATTTTTGACTGTATTACAATATAACACAGTTAGGATAAAGATAGAAGACAGTGAAGGTTTGCTTAGATCAAAAACTGCCTGAGATATGAAAATAGTGATAGAAGGGCAATAGCAAAGATTATCCCCACAACCAGGCTGATTATATATTTCTTACCAGAATCTATGGACCCCCGCAGTCTCCGGTTGAGGGAGAAAAACAGGATAAAAAGAATCAGTACTACAAATGTGACCATTCCAAGTATGGAAGCTACGCCCCAGAAGATCAGTGCATATTGATAAGTAAAAATAAAGGCCGTTGCAATCGCTACTCCACAAAATAACCAGGCAAAAAACTTTACTTTCCTGTCCAGATAATTCTTCTTCACAAACTTTTTAAACATTGCATTATTTGCCAGAGGCAGAAGCAGCAGCACCAAAAACCACCCGGTAAGAAAACCTGTGATAAAGCGGATAATATTGCTTGACTCAATGATCCCGAGGAATGAGAGGACTACATCCAGGCCCATGATAAGGAAGATACCCATAGTGATCAGAAATATCTTCAGCGAGGGAATCTCCCCCTTGATGCGCCGCTCAAGAAGGATTATGGTTATGAGCGAAATGAAGATACCTAAATATATGCCTGTGTCCCTTCCGCACACAGGCATATATAAAATACCTATATTAAATGTCCTGTCAGCTTTCTGGTGGCAGAGTCCGCCACCAAGAAAACTGAGTATATCCATTAATAGATGCAAAACCTGTTTGTATTAATAATAGCTTGCCCAGTTGCCAAATATTCCACTAAAACTGACAATACTTATTAAAATTATCCAGATAATACCAAATACGATTCCTACCGCACCAAGTATTATACCAGCCATACTCATGCCTTTGCCTTTTACACTGCCTTCTCCCCTGCCTATACGCTTGGTCTCTATGATACCAAGTACGATAGCAGCTACACTTAGGAAGAAGCCGATAAATGAACCGGCTATTGGAACACAATGGCAGATCACGCTAAGAATACCACAGATGAGTGCGACTATCGCCATCGGTCCGGGTCTCTCTTCCGAGCCTACTACTTCAGCTTTTACTTCTTCTGCTTTGTCGTTCATTTAATACCTCCATGAACTTCTGGTTATTATTTATATCCGATTTTTTTTAGAAATTCCTTCTGGTCATAGTCTATTATCCTTTTATATTCTTCACTGCTGAGACCGCTTCCAAGTGCTATCTCTTTCTGGAAATCTCCGGTATAAAGATCCGTATAACTATGCGTATCACTATTTATTAAAAATTTCACTCCGGCTTTCCTGCCAACTTCTACTACCCTGCCGTTTGTAAGGCTGTGCCCTACCCTCTTTGTTATTTCTATAAAGATATCATTTTTTACAGCAAGTTCTGCTTCTTCAGAAGTCATCATGCCGGGATGGGCCAGAAAGTCTACATATTCAGATCTCACAGCAGCAAGGTTTGTCCCTTCCTCTACTTCTTCCACTATTGACTCTCCGTGGACCACTACCATCCTTGCCCCTAATTCTTTGGCATCTCTTGCCATCCCGTCCACACTTGCCGCTGGTATATTTGTCAGTTCGATCCCGGGTACAGCTATTATATCCCAGTATTTTTCTGCCAGTTCACAATCCTTTTTTATAGACCCTATTATATGTTCCAGGTTTGAATAGCTGCCGTGATCTGTTACTCCGATGCATTTGTATCCATATGCATAAGCAAACCTGATGAGCTCAATAGGACTGCTTGCACCATCTGAAAAAAATGTATGGGTATGAAAATCATGTATCATAAATAATTCCCCGGCTTATAAACTTGAAATGGTAATTACATTCATTAGTTTAAAATAATTTCCCTGTAGGTCTTTCCTTAAATATCATTTCAATTTTATCAGTATTGATGCTATAAAACTATAATTTTATTGGATATTAACCATATAAAAGGTGGGTTTTCCCCTATTATCATTTATAATTTCCTTTTTGGATATAAAAAAAATTGTAATAACTGATACAATATTAAAAGTAATACATTGTGGGTGAAATTGAAGCTATGTATGGATTTCCACAGTTGAAAGGTGGTCAGTACCTGACCCGGTAGTTTTACCAAGGTGCTGTGGATATTTATTGATAGGGGATTAAAAAGCATATAAATAATATATGGAGCCCTTGAGAATCCCTTAAGGATAGAGAGGAAATAGAGAGAATTGTTTAATGCACTAATGGAAATGATAGGTTTTTCTGTTTGTCACCAGCTGGATTCCAGGAGCCTTATATTCGGAAGTATTGGTCCTCCCCTG
>JAZFRP010000060.1:0-2641 GCA_036445715.1 Candidatus Humimicrobiaceae bacterium
GAAGGATTCAGGATAAAGGTCCTGGTCAATGAAAATGAGGTCAAAACTTTCAATTCGCCTCCCTATGAATATAACTGGAATCCTTCCATTTCGGGCGAATATGAAATAATGGCTCAATTGGTTGATGAAAGCAATAGCGTTTTGTCCGAATCAGGCAAGGTCACTTTCGTCGTTGAGTATGAGATGGAAGAATCTGAAGCCACTATAATCAGTACAGATATTGAAGAAAAAAAAGAACAGATACTTGCTTCTTCCAATTATAGGACCCAAAACACTATACCGGTGGGAGTTCCTATTTTCTCTTATAAATGCTATACACCGCCTTTAATAGATGGAAATTTTGCTGAATGGGATAAATTCGAGAAGTTTTCTACTTTTGAACCGACTATAAAAAAAGAAAATTATACAACTCATACTGATGTTTCAGGGACATTTTATTCATGCTGGGACGACGATAATTTTTATTTTGTGGCACAAGTACTAGACGATGTCTTTAGCCAGGATTATACGGGAAATCAACTCAATAAAGGTGACAGCATAACAATAGTATTTGATACTGAGCTCGACGAAGATATGCAGATACCATTCTATAATAGTGATGATTACCAGATAGATTTTTCACCGGGTAATTTTTCTTCATTCTCTCCTGAATCATATATGAGCTGGCCATCAGATGCACCTCCCAGGGGTACAAATGTAGCATCTACAAAACTGGCAAATGGTTATGTGATCGAGGCAAGCATACCATGGTATAACTTTATTAATTATCTTCCTTCAGATGGTTCGGTAATTGGTTTTACTGTTTCTATTCTTGATACCGATAATCTTGACACCACTGAACTTGTTCTTTCATCCTCCAGCAGTTTTGATATTAATAATGCTTCTACGCTGGGAACTCTTGTCCTCATCGATGCCGGAGATATACAACAAACTGAGGAGACTACTGAAAATACAGAATAAGCAATTATATTAAGAGGCGGTTTCAAACTTTTTAAATATTAACTGCTTTTATTACTTCAGTATTCTTCTAAAAAAAGAGGCCATCCGGCCATAAATATCATCACAAGATCATCAATCAAATCACCCCGGGACCGACTCGTGCCATGCTTAATAATCAATAGATTTAGCTATTGATTATTGATAGAATATGTTAGATTGCCATGAGGTCATAGCAGCACCTTTATGAAAGGATCTGTTCCGGTGATTGTTGATGAAAAATATTCTTTTCTTATTAAGATAAACGGCATAGTCCAGGGGGTCGGATTTAGGCCCTTCATATATAATCTTGCCAGGGATTCAGGATTTTCAGGAAATGTTTCAAATACTTCTGAAGCAGTCTTAATAAAAATTAATGCTCCATCCTCCAGCGAAGTGGAAAAATTTATAAGACTTATAAAAGATAAAAAACCAATACCTGCTTTAATCGAAAATATTGTACTCAAAAAAATACCCTATGAAAATATGAAGGGCTTTCAAATCAATAAAAGTATAAAAACCGGTTCCGCCTTTCAACTGGTCTCTCCCGATATCGCAACCTGCCCTAAATGTATTGAAGATATCATGGACCAGGATAATATAAATAGATATCATTATCCATTTACAAATTGTACTAATTGCGGCCCGAGATTTACTATAATAAAAGAAATGCCTTATGATAGACTGTCTACCACCATGCACAGCTTCAAGATGTGTGATGACTGCAGGTCTGAATACGATGATCCACTTGACAGACGTTTTCACGCGCAACCTAATGCCTGCAAAAAATGTGGTCCTGAGTTAAAACTAATTGATGGTCACGGTAATATGATCGATAATGACGACCCCATAAAAACCGCAGCAGATCTGCTACTGGAAGGAAATATCATAGGGATCAAAAGCCTTGGAGGATTCCAGATCGCCTGTGACGGGCGATCTGATAAAACCGTAAAACGATTAAGGGACAGGAAATTAAGACCTTCGAAACCATTTGCAATTATGATAGCCGATACTGACTGGATAAAAAGGTATTACCACCCAGGGATCCTGGAATCTTCTATTCTAGGATCTTCAAAGGCCCCAATTGTGCTTCTAAGGAAAAATAATAATGAATACCCCCTCTCTTTCCATGTTTCCCCGGATAATAATAGAGATGGCATAATGCTCCCGTATACACCTATTCACCATATTCTTTTTGATTATATAGATTTTCCACTGGTCATGACTAGCGGTAATATAACTGAAGAACCAATATCCTCCGGGAATAGTGAGGCTGTTGAAAAATTGGAAGGTGTCTGTGATTATTACCTTATCCACAATAGGGATATATATTCAACTTATGATGATTCGGTTGTTAAGGTTTTCAGGGAAAGGGAAATGGTTTTGCGCCGTGCGCGGGGCTATGCTCCATATCCTGTAAGTTCAGGTATCGGTGCTGATAATATAAATATACTTGCCGCCGGGGCGCATGAGAAAAATACACTGACTTTTCTGACTGGTGGATATGCGATAACAACACAATATATAGGTGATCTTGATAATGTCAGGTCCATTGAATTATTCAGATCCACTTATGATGATTATAAGAAATTGTTTGGGATCAAGGATTTTGACGTCATCGCCCATGACATGCATCCTGATTATGCATCTACAAGATTTGCACAGG
>JAZFRP010000061.1:0-3847 GCA_036445715.1 Candidatus Humimicrobiaceae bacterium
AGGGTCCCGGCCTTTCTCTTCCTGACAGGCCTATAAATAAATCCAGCCTGGCAGAACCTGCATCCCCTGGCACATCCCCTCATTATCTCTACTGCAAAGCGGTCATGTACCGGTTTTATATTGGGGACTATGGGCCTCTTTATTATTTCAAAACTATCAAGGTCGGCAAGGACAGCTTTCTTTACTTTGAGCGGAGGATCTATCTTTTCAATCCTCCCGTCACCAAAATAATAGAATTTGTAAAATGATGGTATGTAAACACCATTAATGGAAGATATTTCCTTCAGAAACCATTCTTTTCCCCTGTTTTTTGCTTTATAATCTCCGACCCTTTCAAGTACAGGAATTATGACTTCCTCACCGTCCCCGATGACTGCAAAATCCAGAAATTCAGATACCGGCTGCGGATTGACCATGGCCGGACCTCCTGCACATATAAGAGGGTGTTTCGGCCCTCTTTTTTTTGAATATAATGGGATCTTGCCAAGATCAAGCATATTGAGCATATTTGTATAAAGAAGTTCATGTTGAAGACTAAAACCCACAATATCAAAAGATTCAAGGAATATCCGGTTCTCCAGTGAAAAAAGCCCTGTACCGGTCTCCCTTAAGCGCTCTTCAAAATCGGTCCATGGTGAGAATATCCTTTCAGCAGAAAACCTGGAGTGCTTGTTTATTATATCGTATAGTATCTGTAAACCGATATTTGGAAAACCTATTTCATATATGTCAGGAAATGCAAGCGCTGCAAATACATTTCCCGGGATATCTTCAAATCTCACGGGATCTTTGCTTGATGTCCCTATCTCATGGTCGACATACCTGCCCGGTTTCTGTATATCCTTTAATATTTTTTCAAGTTTTATATATTCAAGTGTTTGTATTTTTTTCATCAATATTTTCCCCTCACAGGGGACTTCCTAATCTGAAAATTCATCATATGCTATCTCGTGATCCCTTCTTGTCTCTTTGTATATATAGATATTTGATACCAGGGCTATACCGAAAAAAGTAGAGACAAGACTTGATCCGCCCGAACTCAGGAAAGGAAGCGGTATGCCAATAATGGGCATTATTCCTGTTGTCATACCAATATTGATTATGACCTGTGAAAGTATCATAAAGCCAATACCTGCAGCTACCAGGAGACCGAAACTATTATTTGAGCTATAAGCTATCCTAAAACATTTCCATACGATAAAGCCCAGTATCGCAATAACTAAAAAAGCTCCTATAAAACCCAGTTCTTCCCCTATTACTGAAAATATGAAATCAGTATGATGTTCGGGCACATATCTCAAGTTTGTCTGTTTACCCAGGAAAAGACCATTACCGACCAGTACTCCGGAACCTATTGCCAGCTTAGACTGGTATAGATTATACCCTGCACCCTCAGTTGAGACATCCGGCCTTAAAAAGACAAGGATGCGGTCAAGTTGATACTGCTTTATTATCCCTATCTTTAAGGCTCCGAAAAAACCTCCCACAGTAGCTGCGATTATTCCCAGCACATAAAGGAAGTTTGCCCCGGACACAAAAAGCATTCCGATAAATATAATAAAGAAAATAAGGGCCGTACCAAAATCAGGTTCGAGCAATACAAGAATTATGAATATAAATGCAGTAATGGTAGAGAGGATCACTTTGCTCACAGATATATGATTGACCTTCTCTGTCTTTTTCTTTGAAAGTATTGCTGAAAGAGTAATAACCATAAATACTTTTGCGAATTCCGAAGGCTGAATGGGAAAAAGCCCAAGGTCGATCCAGCTCATAGAGCCATTGACCTCATATCCGAATACAAGGACAGCGATGAGGGCGATTATTCCCGCCCCTGCAGATATCCACCAATAATCCCTGATCCTCCTGTAATTTACAAACTGCAGCCCCGCAAACAGGAAGACCCCTGCTCCAAGGAAGATAGACTGCCTCTTAAGATAATACTGCGGATCGCTTACACCTCCGGGCATGGAACTCCTTGTCGCACTATATATTATGATCACGCCGAATAATGAGATAATAAGGACTGCAAGGAAGAACATGATATCAAACTTGATCCTTCTTCTCCTCCTGTCAATATTTATATCCTCAATAAATGGATCATATTTTTTAGTGTCATTTGTATACATCTACATTCCCGTCAATTATATTTTTAACCATGGTCAAGACCAAATAAATACCTGTATATCTTTTCTGCAATGGGTGAAGCATTACTTCCTCCCCCACCTGCCTCTTCCAGCATAACCACGATGACATATTCCGGATTTCCAATAGGCCCATAGCTTGTAAACCATGCATAATCCTGTTTGCCTGCTACCTCTGCGGTTCCTGTCTTTCCAGCTATTGGTATTTCATTCAGTGGAAAATTCCTGAAAGTATAAGCCGCCGTACCACCGGGATTTGTGACCATTTCAAATCCATCTTCGATTATTTCCAGATAATGTTCATTAAGGTCGATCTCCTTCCAGTTTACCATTGTACTCTCTGCAAAAATCTCTCCCCCGGTATCCCTGATCTCTTTTACCAGGTGAGGCTCGTACTGTATTCCCCTGTTAACCGCTAGAGAATAAGCCATTGCCATTTGAAGAGGTGTTACCAGCATATCACCCTGACCGATGGCCATATTAATTGTATCGCCGGGAAACCAGACAGTGTATTCAATCTTGTCTTCAAAATATTCCTTTTTCCACTCCCTGTCCGGTACCCTTCCCTCATCCTCAAAAGGAAGGTCTATGCCGGTGCCCGTTCCAAAGCCAAAATCCCTGGCATATTTCTGCAGCAATTCTCCTTCATTTTTTAATTTTACAAGCAGCCCATAACCGACCTCATAAAAATAGATATCACAGGAATTCATGACCGCTCCCCTCATATCGAGGCTTCCATGCCCGGTTTTTTTCCAGCCAGATTTTGGATAGTCCGGTCCCAGGCCATACCAGATTCCCAAACATGTTACTTTGCTGTATTCACTTACGATATTTTCCTGGAGTCCTGCATAAGCAGTGATCAATTTAAAAACAGATCCGGGTGCATAAGACATGACTGCGCGGTTATTGAGAGGATAATCGTTTTCGGAATCATTTAGATATGCCCAGTCCTCAGAAGAGATGCCACCAGAAAAAATACCAGGATCAAAAGTCGGAAAGGATGCCATAGAAAGTATTTCTCCATTTTTTGCATTCAGGACGACTACCGCTCCACCAGGAACATTATAGTGCTCCTCAGAATCCTTAAGGGTCTTCTCTCTTACTTCTGTGATACCACTATGGAGTGCTTCTTCTGTAACTTTCTGGAGATCTATATCAATAGTGAGATAAAGGTCATTTCCTCTTTCAGCCGGTATTTCATTCCTGATACTGACAGGCCTTCCCAGTGGATCGACCTCATAAACAATACTTCCCTTTTTACCCCTGAGCATATTCTCATAATACTCTTCAAGACCGGTAAGCCCTATCTGGTCCCCTCCCGCATATTTATCCCCGTATTCTTCCTGGACCAGTTTCTCTTCATCTATCTCACCGGTATAGCCAAGGATATGTGAGGCAAGTACCCCATATTTATATTCCCTTAAATACACATCCACCACTTCTACTCCAGGGAGACTGTCTTTATTTTCCTTAAGTGCGATTATCACAGGTTTTTCTATCCCTGTTTTTAAAAACACTCTTTCCAGGTAAGAGATATCAGCATTTTCAAGTTTTTCGGTGATCTCAGCTGTATCCATATCAAGATAATCCCCAAGAAGTTCGATCGCTTTGCTATCTGAAAGCAGGATATGCGGTTCTACCGCGACAGCTGCAATAGGTATGCTCCTGACAAGCAGTTTACCGTTCCTGTCATAAATATTTCC
>JAZFRP010000062.1:0-5965 GCA_036445715.1 Candidatus Humimicrobiaceae bacterium
TTTATGGCGGGGATATCTTTGAAGAGGCTCTCCTGAGTGAGTGACACTGGATAAACACTGCCACCGGAAGTGTTGCTATATGGCATGGGGCAAATTCAATATTGCAGCCTATCGCTGTAGTCGTCCCTCCAAGACCTTGCGGTCCTATACCTGTACTGTTTACAGCTTCCAGTATCTTTTGCTCAAGCAACTCATACCTCTTATCGCTATTCCTGGTTCCAAGATCCCTAAAAGCAGCACTACGGGCCATCTTTGTAACTACTGAAGCAGTTCCTCCAATGCCTATGCCCAGAATAACCGGCGGGCAACATTTAGTCACATTGGCCCTGACCAGGTCGACTACAAGCTTAATAATGTCTTCTTCATCTATTGAAGGATTCTGCATCCTGAGATATGAACAATTTTCACTTCCTCCACCCTTAAGTGAGACTTCTATTTTAAGTCCCGGCTCATCAGTTAATTCGGTAGATATAAGAGCAGGTGTATTATATCCCGTGTTCATACGGCTATATAGTGGATCGGTGACTATTGATTTTCTTAAAAAATTTTTGCTGTAAGCATTAGCTGTCGCATCATCCAGGTGTTTTTGCAGATCCCCGCTTCCTTCAATACAGATCCCGGGACCGATTTTCAGATTTATATATGTATTGCCGCAGTCCTGGCAGAGTGGAAGTTTTTCCTTTTTAGCTGAGCCGGCATTTTCCAGTATAAGTCTTAAAACTTCCTTAGCGGACTTTCCGGTTTCGGTATCCAGATAATATTTTAGTGTTCCGGTAATATCAGCAGGAAGTTCAAAGCTAGCTTTTGTTATCAGTTCCGCTACTTTGTTTTTTATTTTTGTAATTTCTATACTTTTCATCTTTTCCCGGACAGTCTGGATTGATACAGAGGTCCCAGGGTCTTTTACCCTTGCTTATGATCTTTACCATGGGATGCTCGCAATGTTTACACAGATCCTTTCCTGTTACCAGCAGACCCTTCTGGGGTAATGGAAAAGTGTTTCTACACTTAGGATATGCATTACATCCAATAAACCTTTTTTTAGAAGCCCTGGCGACCCTTACTATAAGGTTTCCCTCACAGTCTTCAAGTTGGCATTTTCCAACAATAAGATCTTCCCTTATACCCTTCTTTATTTCCGTTGCGATCTCTTCTTTTTCTTTCTGGAGCACTGCCATTACTTCTCTTAACATATCCCTGGACCTATCCACGATTTCTTCCCTGGTCTCATCTCCATTTACTATACCGTCCATGTACATCTCAAGTTCGGATGTCATCCCGGGGGAGGATATTTTTTCAGCATGTTTTTTGAGCATCTTTATAACTGCGATGGCTTTTTCTGATGGTTCAAGCGGGTTTGGCCTTACATATCCCCTGTTGGACAGGGTCTGTATTATCGAATGCCTTGTAGCTTTCGTACCAAGGCCCAGCTCTTCCATCTTCTGTACAAGTTTTCCCTGACTATAGCGGGCGGGTGGTTTTGTCTCTTTTCCCTCAAACGCCCTATCTATTAAAGTAAGTTCCTGTCCGGGTTTGAGTTCCGGTACAAATACATCTTTATGTTTATAATAAGGATAATGAGCTGTCCAGTTTTCTTCTATTATGCTGGAACCATTTGCTACAAATACTTCACCATTCACATCTATCTTTGCCGCTATGCTTTTCATCTTTGTGGCAGGAAGCAGAGTCGCTGCAAATCTTCTTACTATGAGTTCATAAAGTTTCCATTCATCAGCCTTTAGTTTTTCCTTTGAAGCCACAGAGGCGGGGTGGATCGGAGGATGGTCAGTCGTCTTTTTCTTGCCCCTGGAAGGTATTATTTTCTCAAGGGAGAGTATTGCTTTTGAAAGTTTACTAAAATGTGGTGATTCCCCCAGCGTTTTTACTATCGCTACAAGATCGATCGTTGGGGGGTATACGGTATTATCCGTTCTCGGATAGCTTATATACCCGTTCATATACAGGCTCTCTGCAATATTTATGGTCCTGGAAGCTGTAAATCCCATTGAGCTTCCACTCATGATAAGATTCGTGGTATTTAGTGGTGTCAGGGGCCTGACATCCTTTATGGATTCTTTCGCTTCAATGACTTTCCCCTTTTCACCCATCCTCGAATAAGCTGCATCTGCGTCTTCCTTTTTGGTGAACTTTTTCTTTTTGTGCGCGGCTTCGAACTCCTCGCCATCACCGGTCTTAAATCTTGCTCCTATCTCCCAATAGGGTGTTGCCACAAAATCCTTGATCTCAAGTTCTCTTTCAACTATAAGTGCAAGTGTTGGGGTCTGAACCCTTCCCACAGACAGGAACTTATCTCTTACCTGAAATGTAGCAAGCGATATAAACCGTGTCAGGGTGGCTCCCCATATAAGATCTATATCCTGCCTGGCCCTTCCGGCAAATGCGAGATTTAGATCAATTTTTCCAGTTTTTGCAAAAGCTTCATTTATGTCTTTAGGTGTAATAGCTGAAAACTTGGCTCTGGTCGAAACAAGATTGCTATTCTTGTCCCGGGCAATCTGCAGGGCGTCGTAGCCGATAAGTTCACCCTCCCGGTCATAGTCAGTTGCAATAATGACCTCGCTTGCCTCTAATGCAACTTTTTTTAATGCCTTGATTATCATTTTCTGGATGGGAGCCTTTTCGATCTCTGCATCTATAAGTGCTGCAGGGTCCACCTTGAACCAGTTGGCAAATTCCTTTGGATAATCCACCTTAAGAATATGGCCCTTGAGTCCAATGACCTTATAATCCTCGCCATTTGACTTGAAGTGGTGAACAGGCACCCCATATACTTTTTCATTGCTTGTTCCATCTTCTGCAAGGATCTTTGCTATTCTTTTAGCTGCTATTTCTTTTTCGCTAATTATAAGTTTCATAAATTAAAAGCCAAATCAACTTAAGTGAATAAAAAAACTATCTTAAAATGACCTTAGAATCTTTCTAAGAGTGAAATAATACCACTAAAATAAATAAAAACAAAATTTAAAAATTTTGTTTAACCCCAGTTTTATCTTATAATTTAATCACAGGCACCAACCATATTCGGGAAAACAGGTATAATGAATTGATATCGTCAGATATGATAATGGCCTGACCCTGACTTTAAGATTATTATTTTATTTTTAAGGCTGATAGTTTAAAATAACAAAACCAGAACCGGGTAAAAATTATATGGAAAGATATTATGAATAGTGAAGATACGCTGGCTGGCAGGATACAAAAACTAAAAAAAGAAAAAGATGCAATTATCCTTGCCCATAATTATCAGATAGGTGAAGTGCAGGACATAGCTGATTTTGTCGGTGATTCCCTCCAACTTAGCATTGAGGCCAGCAAAGTCACAAATAGTATCATCGTATTTTGCGGTGTCCATTTTATGGCAGAGACCGCAAAGATACTCAATCCGGATAAGATGGTCCTTCTGCCGGATAGTAATGCAGGCTGCCCGATGGCAGATATGATCAATGCTGACCAGTTAAGGGAACTTAAAAAGAAGCATCCCGGAGCTGTAGTAATATGTTATGTAAACTCGACAGCCGAGGTTAAAGCTTTAAGCGATATATGCTGCACATCTTCAAATGCTATAAAAGTTGTCGAGTCAGTGCCGGATGACAAAGATATAATCTTCATACCTGACAAATATCTTGGAAGTTATATACAGAAAAAAACAGGAAGGAAGATGATATTCTGGAACGGTTATTGTCCAACACATATAAGGATAAATGTAAAACAGATAATAGAATTAAAAAAGAAGCACCTTGAGTATGAAGTGATAGTGCATCCCGAGAACACACCTGAAGTAATAGAAATAGCGGACAGGGTTGAATCTACCGGAGGAATGCTAAAATATATTAAGGAGTCCGATAATAAGTCTTTTATAATCGGTACCGAAGTGGGAATAATACACCGGCTCAAAAAGGAAAATCCGGACAAACAATTCATACCGGCTTTTGACAAAGCTATTTGTCCAAATATGAAACTTACAGATCTTGAAAAGATCCTGTGGTCGCTGGAGGGAGAAGAGACAAAAATAGAAGTCCCTGAGGATATAGCAGTCAAGGCAAAATCAGCAATTGACAGGATGATCGCTTTAAAATAGTAAATAAATTTAAATTCTAGATTATGATACCAAGATATTTAATAAACCCGTCATATTCTGTAAAGACTTATCCTTATTCTGACTGTATTATCATCGGAAGCGGGATAGCAGGACTTTCTACTGCAATCAGGCTCTCAAAACATAATATAAAAGTACTCACCAAGAGTTCCCCGTCTGATTCTACTACATGGTATGCCCAGGGAGGAATAGCGGCAGCCATTAAAAGACCTGATGAGTGGAAAAAACATTATGAAGATACACTTATAGCCGGCCAGGGTCTTTCTGATAAAAAGGCAGTGGAAATACTGGTAAAGAATGCTCCAAGCATGATCGAGAAATTAATCGAGATAGGTACTAAATTTGATATTACCAGGGGAGAGATAAGTCTTACAACAGAGGGAGGCCACAGCCATCCACGGGTACTTCATGCCGGTGGAGACGCAACCGGAGAAGAGATCGAGAAAAAACTTGTCTCCTTTACAAAGGAATTGGAGCAGGTTAATTTTAAACCGGATTATTTTGTCCTTGATATCCTTACTTCCGGTAATAGCTGTATTGGAGTAATCGGACTTGACCTTTCCAGCAAAAGTATCGAGATACATCCATCATCTAATGTACTGATTGCAAGCGGCGGCATAGGCCAGCTCTATGAGCTTTCCACAAACCCGTCAATATCCACAGGCGATGGTGTAGCAATGGCATATCGGGCCGGTGCTGAGATAACGGATATAGAGTTTGTCCAGTTTCATCCTACGGTCTTTACAACCAATGATGACAAGCTCTTTTTGATAAGTGAGGCCCTACGGGGAGAAGGAGCATACTTAAGGGACTGCACAGGTAACAGGTTTATGACCGGGAAACATCCCCGGGAGGAACTTGCACCACGGGACATAGTGGTAAAAGAGATGATAAAGACCATGGATAAGAGTAAGTGTAATTTTGTTTACCTGGATGCCACACATATCCCTGAGAGTCATTTGAAAATAAGGTTTCCAAATATAATATTTAAATTAAAGGAAAATGGTCTTGATCTTAAAAAGGACCTGATAAAAGTAACTCCTGCCGAACATTATCTAAATGGAGGCATAAAGACCGGTTATGACGGAAGAACAAATATAGAGGGCCTCTATTCATGTGGAGAGACAGCAGCTACCGGAGCCCACGGAGCAAACAGGCTTGCCAGCAATTCACTTATGGAAGGTCTTGTCTATGGGTGGAAGATCTATCAGGATATTGAAAACAGGCTGAAGTCAAAAACAGTAAAAAAAGAAAAACAGGTACTTTCCGGAGTGAAAGACATGCTGAAAGAATCTGCCAGCATCTCAGGTAAAAATAAAGATACCGGAGGAACAAGACTTGATATTCTGACTCTTGTCTCCAGCCTCAGAAATATGATGAGCCGCAAAGTAGGTATATTAAGAAACAGGTCAGGCCTTGAAGAGGCCAGTGAGTTTGTGCAGTTTCATATTGAAAATGAAAACATCTATAATAAGGCTGATAAAGATACTGTTGAATTCGCTAATATGCTTACCGTTGCAAGCCTGATCGTCAAGTCTGCAGCCATTCGAGAAGAGAGCAGGGGAACCCATCTGAGACTTGATTTTCCGGACAAGGATGACAAAAACTGGAAAAAACATATAATACTTAAAAAAGATAAAGTATCTTTTAAGAATGCAGCTCAGCCACTTTCTGATAACTAGAGAAAACTTTATAAAATATTTATAGCCGGAAATAAGAAGATATGATAAAAAAAATTAAAAAAAATGAAATACTTGATTTGATCAATAATACGATTGCCGAGGATATGGGTGGGTATGGAGATATTACATCCAGCTACCTCATACCTGAAAAGAATAGATCAAGTGG
>JAZFRP010000063.1:0-6486 GCA_036445715.1 Candidatus Humimicrobiaceae bacterium
GCATCTTCATTCTTTTCTTCCGGCGGTGCTTCTACAGTCTCTTCAGGTGATGGAACTTCAGCAGTCTCTTCTGCAGGTGGAACTTCAGCAGTCTCTTCTGCAGGTGGAACTTCAGTTGTTTCTTCTGCAGGTGGAACTTCAGTTGTTTCTTCTGCAGGTGGAACTTCAGTTGTTTCTTCTTCTACTGCTTTTTCAGGACCGCTATCATCTTCTGCCTGTTCGCTGTCATCAACCTTCTCCTGGCTGCTTTCTTCATCAGTAATCGGCGCTTGTTCTTCCTGGCCTTCTTCTATAGGATTCTCTACCTGTTTGACACTAAAAGCCATACGCCTTTTGTCAAAATCAATATCGATTATCCTTACGATCAATTCATCCCCGATCTTTGCGACATCGCTTGGTCTCCTGACCGGTTCATCTGCCAGTTCCGAAATATGCACAAGTCCTTCAAGGCCGTCCTCTATCAGTACAAATAGCCCAAATTTTACTATTCTTGTGACTTTTCCATTTATTACATCTTTATTAGAATAATTCTTTATTTTTTCCATCCATGGATCTTTTTGAGTCTGTTTAAGTCCCAGGGAAAGCCTCTGTTTCTCGCTATCGATATCAAGTATTTCTACATCGACTTCCTGATTGACTTCCACTACTTCAGAAGGATGCTTTACATGGTTCCAGGAAAGCTCAGATATATGAACCAGGCCGTCGACTCCATCAACGTCCACAAAAGCACCAAAATCTGCAATACTGGTGATGGCGCCTTTTCTTATCTGGCCGACTTCCATGCTGTCCAGGACTCCTTTTCTCTGTTCTTTTCTTTCATCCTCTATTATAGCTTTTCTTGAAAGAACAACATTATTACGGTTCCTGTCCACTTCTATGATCTTGCATGCACATGTTTCTCCTATATAAGAAATAAGCTCTCTTGTTTTCCTTACATCAATAAGTGAAGCCGGCAAAAAGCCCCTCAGGCCGATGTCAACGATCAGGCCGCCTTTTACACATTCTATTACTTCACCCTCTATGGTCTCATTACTTTTAAATATATTTTCAACCCTATCAAAATTTTGTTCTACCTCAGCTCTTCGTTTGGAAAGTATGCACCTCCCGTCCTGGTCTTCCTTTTGAAGAACCATTATCTCTAACTCATCGTCAATGCTCAGGATCTCTTCAGGTTTGACACTGTTCCTGATGGATAGCTCGTTTACCGGTATTACGCCTTCAGATTTAAATCCGATATCTACCAGTACTTCGTCTTTTTCAATTTTTACGACTCGTCCCTTTAAGATGTCTCCATCGTTAAAACTGATCATGGTGAGGTCATAGTTAGGCACCATTACCCCATTCTCGTCTTCAACCATGTAGTTTTCTTCTGTTAGTTTAGTGTTAATATTGTCTTCAGCCATATTTTTTTTGATCAACCTCCATTTACTATAATCAAACAAAAAGGATAGCATCTAAGGAAATAATAATCAATATTTTAGATACTTTTTTAAATATACCAATCACTGCCGATATTGATATCGACTTTAAGCCCTACTTTTAATTCAATACAGTTCTCCATAGAGTTTTTTACTATCTTTTCAATGATTGATTTATCCTTTTCCTTGAGTTCTAGAACCAGTTCATCATGCACATGAAGTATGATATTGCTATCAACTTCTTTGCGGCGAAGATCATTGAAGAGAACTATCGTTGACAGTTTCATTATATCTGCGGCACTTCCCTGAATCGGAGTATTTACTGCAAATCTTTCCCCCAGGCTGCGTATTCTTCCATTACTGCTTCCCAGCTCCTTTATATATCTTTTTCTCCCGAACATTGTGGTTGAATAACCGTATTTATATGCATCCTCGATAAGTTTTTTTATAAATATACTCACCCCGGGATACCTGCCAAAATATTTGTTTATATATTCCCTTGCTTCATCTTCATTTATTGAAAGTCTGCTGGCAAGCCCGTATTCAGTCATCCCGTATATTATCCCGAAATTTACAGCTTTTGCCTTTCTTCTGAGCTCCGGACTCACTTCATCATAATCTACGGCAAATATTTCTGATGCTGTCCGCGTATGTATATCTTCCTCTCTTTTAAAAGAGTCTATAAGATTTTCATCTTCTGACATATGCGCCAGTACCCTGAGCTCTATCTGTGAATAGTCCGAAGCCATGAGCAGATCATAGCCATTACCCGGTATGAATGCCTTTCTTATTTGTTTTCCAAACTCTGTTCTTATGGGAATATTTTGCAAATTGGGGTTATTTGAACTTATCCTTCCTGTAGATGTACCGAGTTGATTATAATTAGTATGAACCCGTCCGTCTTCCGGGTAGACCAGGCCGGGCAGAACATCAATATATGTATTTTTTAATTTAGTCTTCTCCCTATATTCCAATATTTTGCCTATTACCGGAGAGGTGTCCTGTATTGTCTTCAATGTAGCCGCATCGGTTGATAATCCAGTTTTTATTTTCTTATGGGCTGGAAGTTTTAACTTATTATAAAGTATTTCTGAGAGCTGGCGCGACGAATTTATATTAAACTCTTCCCCGCTCAACTTATATATTTCCTTTGTTAGCTCTGATATTTTAATCTCATATTCATTTATTAACTTTTTAAGATAGTCCAGGTCTATTGCCACACCGATATATTCTATCTCTGCAAGGATCCTGATCAATGGTTCTTCTATTTCACGGTAAGTCCTTGTAAGCTCCTTTTCCCGGATCGAGAGCAGCATTATTTCTTCTATCTGTTCATAAAGGGCCAGGCTCTTTAATAAAGTCTTCACCTGTTCACTGTTTCTGTCTATTTTTACTTCACCTGCTGTATCTGCACTTTCAGGACCCTCACCAAGATCAAGTGTCATCTGTTTGTCCTTTTTCTTTTCTTCTGCAGGATCACTTTTGATATCTGTATCTTTATTAACTGAAGACTCTGGACTTAACTCCCTGATCTCCGTTTTTAAAATATTCCTGGATATTTCAAATATGTCGGCCCCTGATTTCAGGGGGTTTAGTATTAAGAACATTATTTCCATATCATTAATAATTCCATCTATGCCGATCTTGAATCCCATTAAAAACTTGATCAATGCCTTAAGATGAAGACCTGTCTTTATAATATCCTTATCCTCAAAAAGGTCTTTTAATATTACATTTATTTCTGGCTTATCAAGATCTCCCTTATCAAGGAGATAGGCTGTGTCTTGCCCAAAATATATCATCAGCCCGTCTATCCCCTGATCTCCTTCAATAGAGGCAATAAAAACCTTCTTATTATTCTTCTCAAGTATGGTCCCGGGGTTAATGCCGTCATCAAAAGTCTTCAAATTTATCTTCTTTATCGCTCTTTCTATCTTTTTCGGATGTATGCTTTTAAAATCCATTATTTCAATATACTTTGGAAGGCGGTTCAATAGATTATTGAACTCTAATTCTTCAAATATTTCTCTTACTTTTTCAAGATCCAGGTTTCTAAAACTATTTTCTATAAGGCCGGAGTCGATTTTTATGTCATCTTTTAATGCTGTAAGCTTCCGGCTCATATTAACTATCTCCCTGTTTTCAAGAAGGAGGGTCTTTAGCCTCGGGCTCTTTATCCTCTCAATACCTTCAAATATTGACTCAATACTGCCGAATTGTTTAATAAGCTTAACAGCCGTCTTGGGACCAATACCGGGAACACCCGGAATATTGTCTGAGCTGTCGCCTGCCAGGGCCAGAAGGTCCTTTACCTTATCCGGACTTACTCCAAGTTTCTTTTCAACTCCATCACTATCATAAATAATAGTATCGGTTATACTTCTCTTTGTTGACAATACCTTTACATTATCGGATACCATCTGGAGCATATCCTTATCGCCTGTTACAATTATTGCCTGCTCATATGTTTCACTGGCTGTTTTTGCAAGACTCGCAAGAATATCATCTGCCTCCATCCCCTCTTTTTCAATACAAACGATATTGAAGGCTTTCATTACCTGTTTTATGAGGGGTATCTGGTGCGCAAGTTCATCGGGCATCTTTTTACGGTGGATCTTGTACTGGTCAAACATCTTATGCCTGAATGTAGGGGTTTTGCTATCAAATGCACAGATTATAGTATAAGGCTTCAGATCCTCCACCAATCTCAGGATCATATTTGTAAAACCCAGGACTGCATTTGTGATCATTCCGGAAGAAGTCGTAATAGTATCAGGAAGAGCAAAAAATGCCCTGTATGCAATATTATTAGAATCGATAAGTACTATTTTTTCTTTTTTCAATCAAACTCCTTTTCGCAAAATTTTAGACAGGACAATGCTTGAATAGCCTTTAAATATTTTATCCAGAATATAAGAGAAGACGGTGAATTTCTTGATTTCTTTATAAAATTATTAAATTTCAATATCAAACATTAATCAGCACTATACTATTGACATTAGAGCGATCTTTTATATTATTATACTAACTAAAAATTTAGTATAAGACAATGAAGTCTTAAATGCATTGAAGCACATGCTCGAGTGGTGATAGCCATTTGAAATGTGCTTTTTTTTATTTAGCTTGCTTGACTTATTTTTTTAGTTGTCATTAGCATTTGTCAACAATTGAAAAAAGGAGTATGAAGTGACTTACTCAAAAGTAAACGCTTCATCGGCTACAGGGACTAAAAACTTTTTAAGTAGTGTAAGTCCATTTAGTGGAATGTGTTCCACCTGTATCGATGATTGTAACGGTCTTTGTGAGATCGGAAAATCAGCTTATAGGGGTGCTGAAGTGATCTACCCCCAACCGTTCGGTAATATAACCGCAGCCTCTGAAAAAGACTATCCTGTAGACTACTCTCACCTGAACATCATGGGAACTGCCTTTGGGGCCCACGGCATCGAAGAAGATAGCGATAAGGCTATCTTTACCAATGTGAACCTGGAAGCTGCCATTGGTAAAAACAAGGATATAAAGGTAAAGCTTCCATTCGTAATACCCGGCCTGGGTTCTACTGATGTCGCCAGGAAAAATTGGGAAGGTCTCGCCATCGGGGCAGCAATATCCGGAGTGATCCTGACTATAGGGGAAAATGTCTGTGGTATCGATCCGGAGTCAGAATTTGATTCTAATGGGAAGATATTAAAATCCCCAGAAATGGCCAAAAGAATAAAACTCTACAAGGACTGGCAGCAGGACGGATATGGCGAGATCGTCGTCCAGTCAAATGTTGAAGACACCAGGGCAGGTGTGCTGGAATATGTAATACGTGAACTTGGTGTTGAGACAGTAGAGCTTAAATGGGGTCAGGGCGCAAAAAATATTGGTGGAGAGATCAAGATCAACGATCTTGACAGGGCCATAAAGATCAAAAACAGGGGTTATGTGGTCCTTCCCAACCCGCTTGATCCTGATATTCAGAAAGCTTTCAAGCATGGTGATTTTAAAGAATTTGAAAGGCATTCACGTATAGGGATGTCTACTACAGATGACTTCCTGAAAGCCGTTGAAGACCTGAAAAGTGCCGGTGCTAAACGAGTCTTCCTTAAAACCGGGGCATATGGTCCTGAAGACCTCGCCAGAGCTGTAAGATATTCTTCAGAAGCAGGTATTGACCTCCTTACAATTGACGGAGCCGGAGGAGGAACAGGTATGAGCCCCTGGAGAATGATGAATGAGTGGGGTGTCCCCACTGTTTATTTACAGGCAATGGCTTATAAGTTTGCTTCCATAATGGAAAGTAAGGGTGCTTATGTGCCTGATATGGCAATAGCCGGTGGATTCACCCTCGAAGATCACATATTCAAGGGTCTTGCAATGGGAGCCCCATATTTCAAACTCGTAGGTATGGCAAGATCCCCGATCACAGCTTGTATGGTGGGTAACACAATAACTTCTAAAATAAATGACGGCAAGCTCCCGAAATCCATCCAAAAGTATGGAGATGATATGGAATCGGTATTTGTAGAAATGACAGACCTGAGAAAAGAGCTTGGAAGCAGGGGCGATAATGTTCCCGGTTCCGCATTAGGTTTGTTCTCTTACTATAAGCGTCTTGAACAGGGTCTACAGCAGTTGATGTGTGGTGCTAGAAAATTTGACCTAAAATATATGACAAGAGATGATCTTATTTCACTCACAAAAGAAGCAACTGATGTCACAGAAATTCCTTATATTATGGATTACCAGGCTGAAGCCGCGCAAAAAATAATGGACTTTTAATCATTGCTTTATAGTTAAATAAAAAAGAGAGGCTTATGCCTCTCTTTTTTTTAACAATATATCCCCTGTATCCCGATTAATCAACTTTAGCTAAAAGACTCCTAGCTTTCAGCAACCAGATCCTATCACGCTTATTCTTTAGATTTTAAATAAAGACCTACCCCTTCTACATATAAGTCTTCTTAAAGATCTCGATATCTTCTGATGATTTTAAAATATTAAACTCAAGCCTGAAATTTATTTTCTGTCCCGGTTCTATATACCTGACCGTACCTTCTTTCTTCTCTATACTTCTTCCCCT
>JAZFRP010000064.1:0-5080 GCA_036445715.1 Candidatus Humimicrobiaceae bacterium
AGATACTCTGATATATTCTGCCATAGCTCCATCCATGCGTGAACCATAATAGGCATAATCGTCACATACAGTAAACTCACCGACCCGGCAGTACTTACATTTTCCACATGGAATAAGGGGCATTACCGTAACCCTGTCCCCCTGTTTGACTTGATTGATTTTTGAAGCGGTACTATCGACTACACCGGAAAATTCATGCCCAATGGTTATGGGATGGAAGTATGCACCCTTTTCCATAACCCGGATGATATCAGATCCGCAGACACCGCAAGCCTTTACTTTCACGATCACATCATTATCTTTTTCAATCTCAGGCTTATCAGTCTCCACACATCTCAGATCACCGGGAGCGAATAATCTAACTGCCCTCATCTTATCAGTCATTACTGACCCTCTTCTTTTGTTGAACTATTTTTTGATCTATTTATTATCTGAAACTATCGAGATCGAACTGCTTGCGCCTATTCTGCATGAGTCGCTCATCCCGAGACTGCAGGCTCCTGCTTCCAGGAGTTTCATTGCAGTCTGGTAATCCCTTATTCCTCCGGCTGCCTTGATCCCCATTTCAGGTCCGACCACTCTTCTCATCAATTTTACATCATCAACACTGGCACCGCTCTTACTAAAACCTGTTGATGTTTTAACAAAATCAGCTTTTGCTTCTTTTGCCAGTTCACATGCTTTTTCCTTTTCATCATCCGTAAGAAGACAGGCTTCGATTATCACTTTTACTATTGCTTTTGGTTTTGAAGCGATTACGACTTCTTCAATATCGTTTTTAACTTTTCCGTAATCTCCAGATTTTAAAGCACCTATATTTATTACCATATCGATCTCTTTTGCACCATTTTCAACAGCTTCACCGGCTTCAAATGATTTTGTCTTTGTAGTAGTGGCACCCAGGGGAAACCCGACACAAGCGCACACAGGTACAGGAGATCCTCTAAGACATTCTACAGCTAAAATAACATTTGAAGTATTTACACATACTGATGCAAATCTGTATTCTGCAGCTTCCCGGCATAATTGCCTTATTTCATCGCTGGTAGCTTCAGGCTTTAGAATTGTGTGGTCGATCATTGAAGCCAGCTTTCTATCTATTTTTAATCCTCCCATATTGGAAGGTGACGGTCCTTCACGGGATCTCTCATCAGATAAGCTGTTTACCACTTCACGGGTGATCTTCTCGATAAGTTCTTTCATTTTTGGATCCATAGATTATTTCTTCCCTGATTTTTAAGTAAATAAAATTGCAACCACTAAATTATATTCATGATTGCAACTTTATTCATTTATTTTAAAAACCTAATCTAAAAAAGTCAATACAATTTTAGAAATGAATGGTATTGATAATTATTAAAATACTTGTTTCAGCCGGTGTGAAATACGTTTAAAAACAATAATAAAAAATATATAATTATAATAGAAGGTACTTATTGGGATAACCGGATCAATTATAATACTATTTAGGGGGTCATCATCAAAACCGATTTAAAAAACAACATCGCATTGATCACTGGAGCCAGTAAAGGGATCGGTCGTAGTATAAGCAGATCGCTGGCTGCAAAAGGAGTAAAGGTATTGCTCGCCGCAAGATCAGAAGAACTTCTGGATACACTACAAAATGAGATTGAAGACTCCGGTGGTTTTGCAAAAGTATACCCTACTGATCTCAGAAAAGACAATGATGTCCTGAAGCTTTTTAAACAAATAAATAAAGATTTTAATCAATTGGACATACTGGTCAATAATGCAGGAGTTATCAAATCTGGAAATATGGTTGATTTCTCTATGAAGGATTTTGATATGCTAATTGATATAAATCTGCGTGCAGTCTACTATTGCTGCCAGCAGGCTTTGAAGATGATGATCCCTGCCAGAAAGGGATATATAATAAACCTTTCCAGTGTAGTAGGAATAAAAGGTTATCCGGGACAGACTGCTTACGGTTCTGTAAAACACGGGATCATGGGTTTAACAAAAGCACTGGCTGCTGAGGTTGCCGAACATGCCATCAAGGTATCAGTTATCCTTCCCGGAGGAGTAGATACTGATCTTATCAGAGAAGCCCGTCCTGACCTGGATTCATCAGTTCTTATGCAGCCTGAGGACATAGCAGATACATTACTCTATTTGCTTGAATTACCTGAAAGGGCAATGGTAGACCAGATTTATATTAGAAGAAGCAAGAGCACTCCTTTTTAGCGCTTGTACACCATGATCAAAAAAGACCCGTTTTTTGGCCTTTTTGATCTAATTTTTTTATAATTAATAGGATTCTGGATTTCCATTATTTATGATTGTATTTAAATCTATTGTTTAAGGGCTTTCCTTTTTTCAATATATTCCTCTATCTCAGCCATACTTCCGGAAAACTGCTCCCTTGTCATTGTAAATGACGGGTGGTCTATAAAATCTTTTCTTTCCATTCCATCAACTTCATAACCCTGTACAAAATAAGGTATTTTTAATAGCTTGGACATTATATCTTCTGGTACAGGATCATCCATCTGGGAATATATATCTTTATCTTCACAGATCGACATAAAGTCTTCTATTATCTCAGGATTCAATGTATAGACCATATTACCTCCTGCGACTTTTTCTATATGATATACATTGCCCTCACCAGGTCCGGGTCTTGCAGAGCACAGAAGAAGTTTTGAATCGAATCCATTGGAAGGATCATTTAATATCTTATGGGCTTTTTTGGCTATGGCAATACCTGACCATCTTTTAAGCTCTTCAGTCAATTCAATTCCTACAGAAGCTGCACTTTCTTCAAATTCGGGCATTCCTTCGAACCTGCCGATCATGATCGTGATCACTGATCTCCACTGGGAATAGTCCATCAGATTACGTTTTCCGGTCTCAAGACCTTTCTTTACTGCTTCGGCCACAGCTACTACCTGGGAGATGTGAAATACCAGGGTCTCATTTGTGGGTATGCCAAGAGAAGTAAGTATCTCTGTAAGGTAAATACCTTCATGGGAGCCGGGACATTTTACCATAATATTATCGGAGATTTCTTTTAGTTCCATAGCCTGGTGAAGCATCTTTTTAACATCGGTCACAATTCTTGGATCTACCTGGGCAGATACATAGCCTTTTTTATATTTTGATTTTTCGAATAGCGGCATATAGAGCTCTGCGCCATTTTTTGTTATTTCCTTATAAGCTTTCCAGGCAAGCAGGTAATTACTCTTGGCTTTATTCCCATCGATTATCTTATCTATTATCGGATTCATTTCCTCGGACATCATACCAAGTGCTGTATTGGTAAGTTTTGGATTGGTGGTAACACCATCAAAAAGACAGTCTCCGGGATTTTCTGTATCAAATAATACCTTTAGCTGGACTTTAAGCTTTTCCCTGTCTTCCGGCTTTGCTTTTTCTATTACTGAATCCATCCATTTATTAAATGTAAGTGGTGAAGAATCCCACCAGAGCTCCATCAGATCAGAAGTCTCCGACAATCTCTGTATGGCTGATTTTTTATATTCCGGCATTTTATTACCTTTCTTAAGTATTTATAGAATTTTTATATAGATCCATCTCCAAATACTCTATATAATATCTTTTACTGCAGCAACTATATCCTTTGTATGGGGAATCGATGCTTGTTCCAGTGTAGAATTATATGGTATCGGTGTATTTAGGCCTGCTACTATCTTTACCGGTGCATCAAGCCAATCAAAGGCTTTTTCAGTCACCTTTGCAGATATATCAGATGCTACAGATCCTCTTTTGCATGCTTCTGTTACAACAACCAACCGGCCGGTCTTTTTAACTGACTCTACAATAGTCTCGATATCAAGGGGAACCAGGGTCCTCGGGTCCACTACCTCACAGCTAATGCCATCCTTTTCCAGTTCCCTTGCTGCTTCAAGTGATTTGAAGAGCATATTCGAATAAGCTACCACAGTAATATCATCGCCTTCTCTTTTTATATCTGCTTCACCAAAAGGTATGGTATATTCTTCTTCCGGAACCTCTCCCTTGATAAGATAAATCATCTTATGTTCCAAAAAAACAACAGGGTCATCATCTCTTATCGCAGTCTTAAGCAATCCTTTAACATCATATGCTGTAGCGGGCATCACGACTTTTAACCCTGGAACATGATAAAACCAGGCTTCCAGGCTCTGGGAATGCTGTGCGGCTACTCCCCTTCCGGCTCCTCCCTGGGTTCTTATAACCATTGGAACATTTAAGCTGTCCCCTGTCATATACTTAATTTTAGCAGCCTGGTTCACGATCTGGTCCATAGCCAGGGTGGAAAAATCTATAAACATGAGCTCTGTTATAGGTCTTTGCCCTGTAAGGGCGGCACCTACTCCCGCTCCTATTATACCTATTTCAGATATGGGTGTATTCACAACTCTTTCCGGACCATACTTTTCAAGAAGTCCCTTATATGCCCTGAAGGCACCGCCATATACACCAATGTCTTCACCGATTAAAAATACACTTTTGTCTTTATCCATCTCTTCTATTACGGCTTCCCTGATGGCCTCCCTATATTCTATTTCCCTCATGATCTTCCTTCCTTGAGATAAACTTTAAGAATTAATAAAATCTATATTTGTTTCACTTCTTCTAAAAATACTGCAAGCTCCGGCTCCGGGCTCTTATGTGCAAAATCTACTGCATTTTCGACTTCTTCTACTATATTTTTTTCCATCTTTTCAATTTCTTTTTTTGTGATAATTTTTTCTTTTATCATTACTTTCTTGAAATTTATGAGCGGGTCTTTTTCTTTCTTGTAGTATTCTGCTTCTTCCTTGGTCCTATACTCTGCAGGATCATTAGGATGGTGGCCGTAAAAACGGTATGTCTTAGCTTCGATCAGTGAAGGTCCCTTGCCGTCCCGTGCATGTTTTACCGCCTTTTTTACAGTATTATATACTTCAACAGGATCGCTTCCTTCAATAATATGTCCGGGTATATCATATGCACATGCCCTTTTTCCAATATCTTTACAGGCTACTGAATCAAGTGAACACATGGAAATAGCATATAGATTGTTTTCACAGATATAGACAACCGGAAGTTTAAATATCGCGGTCATATTCAGTGC
>JAZFRP010000065.1:0-2893 GCA_036445715.1 Candidatus Humimicrobiaceae bacterium
TCTATAATATGTCGAGTTCAATATATATAATTAAATATTATTTTAAAAAAGTATGAATGTAATTATATTTAATCAGTTATAGATGGCAAAACAAAAGAAAATAAAGAAAAATTTAAATATTTCAGGAAAGCATTGCGATTTCCCATTTGAAGAAGACATAAAAGCACTAATCAGCGATAAAATAAGTGAAAACCCGGATGAATTTGTAGAAAAAATGATCAGTGAATTTAAGGACCACTGGGTGTTCGGCAAAAGAAGTTTTTTGCCCTGGATAGAAAGTCCTGATGTAAATCCTTTTGTCAATATGATCCTCACAAGAAGCGGTCTTCTTCCACTCTATACCATGTATCTTCTACAGAAAAAAAAGATGTATGGAAATGAGATAATAAGTGAGATAGAAAAGAGGACTTTTTCTACCTGGAGCCCAAACCCCGGATCTGTTTACCCACTTTTAAAAGAACTTGAAGAAGAGAAATTTATTAAAGGCCATTGGAACACTGAAAAGGAACACCCCAGGAGGATCTATGAGATCACCAAAAAAGGGAAAGAGGAATATAAGATATTAAGAGTAATATTTAAAAAGCAGCTCTTTAAGGCTGCCGAGATCCTTGAAAAAATATTTATTGAAATCTATCCAGAAGATATAAGAAAGAGAGAGGAACATGAGGGCGTATAGTTTAAAGAAAAAAGCTTTGATTATTTCACTGCTTATCGTGATGATCACCATGACATTTTTATTATTTTCATGTAAATCCGGAGGAGGGATGTTTGGTGGTTCAGCTGAAGAAGTAATAGAGACTTTTGAAGTCACAAGAGGCGACATTGTCCAGACAGTATCTACTTCCGGAAATGTTGATTCAAGATATAGCAATAGCTATTCTTTGAGTTCTTCCGGTAAAGTATTAATAGTACTTGAAGAGGGAGATACATTCAGTTCCGGTGATGTCTTGATCAAACTTGATTCAAGTAGAGCTGAACTGCTTATGGTCCAGGCGGAAGAGAACATAAAGATATCGCAAAATTCACTTGAGCTTGCAAAGCTAAGCTATAATCAAGCTCTTGATTCAAACCATATAGCTGTACAACTTGCAGAAACCAGCAAAGAACAGTCAGAATTTGCAAGTGCCAGTGCTTTTAAATCCCTTGAAAATGCCAATAATATGGCAAGTAAATCAATAGAAAGTGCAAGAATAGCTCTTGAAAATGCAGAGAGCCTGCTGGCTGTAGCTGCCGGGATACCGGCAACAGATATTCTTATGGAGCAATACATGGGAAATGTGGAGTCTGCCGGGGCAGCATATAATGCAGCCGTGGCACAGGGTCAATCTTCCGGGGATACTGCTGAAAGCGGTTATGATCAATCACTTCTAAGCCAGTCAACCACTTACTGGTCAAATCTGTCAAGCGCACAGGCTGCTGAAGCCCAGATAGCTATTACTGCAAAAAATATCGAGCAGGCAGAAATCCAGGTAAGACTGGCTGCAATAAATTATGAACTTCTTGGTTTGGATAGCGATAGTCATATAATAAATGCTCCATATGATGGCATGATTATCTCTTCTGCATATAAGAATGGAGAATTTGCAGGACCCGGAGTACCAGCGGTCAATATTGCCAGTAGTGAATTTGTCATTAGATCCCAGGTAAATGAGACAGATATAATCAATATGAAAATAGGTCAGGAAGTAATTATTACCCTGGATGCTTATTATAATAGGATATTAAAAGGTGAGATATCAGATATTTCTCCAATTTCTTCAAATATTGGTGGAATAGTATCCTATACAGTAACAATACACCCGGAGACTTCCAGTGATATCAAGCTTTTCCATGGTCTTTCTGCGAGTATGGAAATAACTACTTCACACCTTGAAGAAGTATTATATATTCCAATCGAGGCTGTATTTGAAGAAGGCGGGAAAGAAAGTGTAGACATAGTTGTGGGAGAAGACTTATTTGAAAGAGTGGAAGTCGAAACAGGACTATTTAATTATGATCTAATAGAGATAAAATCTGGTCTAAAAGAGGGAGATATAATAGTTGTCTCAGGTCTGGAATAATATATTTGAATTAAGGATATATAAAAATATTACTGTTTTAAATATCAAAAGCATAATTATATAAAGAAAAGATTTATGAACGATAATAACTTTACAATAAATATAGAAAAACTTAAGAAAATATACAAAATAGGGAATATAGTAGTTCCTGCATTAAACGGTGTTGACCTGGAAATAGGATCCGGTGAATTTGTTTCCATAATGGGGCCTTCAGGTTCCGGCAAGTCGACTCTTATGAACATAATCGGGGCACTTGACATACCGACTTCCGGAAAATATTACCTTGACAAGGTAGATGTTGGAAAATTAAATGACAATGAGCTGGCAATCATCAGAAATGAAAAAGTCGGTTTTGTCTTTCAGACATTTAATCTTCTCTCAAGGGCCAATGTATTCGGTAATGTAGAACTTCCCCTTATATATGCCAAAAATAGGGCAAGAAATAAGAAACAAAAAATACTTGATGCTATAGAATCGGTAGGACTGACTGATTGGATAAGACACCGTCCCAATGAACTTTCAGGAGGGCAAAAGCAGAGAGTAGCAATAGCCAGGGCTCTTGTAAACCAACCATCTATAATCCTTGCTGATGAACCAACGGGAAATCTTGATTCAAGGACCGGAGAAGAGATAATGGGTATCTTCCAGAAGCTCAATAGGTCAGGAAAAACGATTATACTCGTTACTCACGAGATGGATATAGCACGGCACACTCAGAGGGTGATATATCTTAGAGATGGGATAATAAGCGGCCAGGAGGATGTAAAAAATCAACTGAATGCTGAAGAACTAATTAAAAATATGCCAAAACTGGAAGATAGAATATGAGAAGA
>JAZFRP010000066.1:0-3284 GCA_036445715.1 Candidatus Humimicrobiaceae bacterium
TTCCTTGTTTCTGGAATGCATCAGATGACAGCAATATAGGGCAGGTCGATAGTATCGGACTTATAAGTGATGAATTGATGGAAGTAAAAATAGATACTTCGAATATAAAGAAAAATTCAAGATTTTCAAATATATATATTGAGAGGGAAAAATATAAAAAAGTTATTGAGGATATTATAAGCCTGCTTGGAAAAACAGATTTTAGCGCTGAGGTGCTAAGTGTTCTAAACGGAAGCATTGCTGACAAGTATAAGGATCCCGGTGATAATAACAGGATTGATCTCCCGGAGCTTTTTTCAAATATCATACTTAAGCTTTTCAGGGATCATGGTATCGTGCTGATAGATCCTTCAGATGAGAGACTCAAAAAGATGGGGGATGGATTTCTTAAAAAGGATATGGAAAAGTGTTCAAGTATAAAAGAGAGCGTGAATAATAGAGGAGATGAATTTGAAAGGGCCGGATATCACCGGCAGCTTGACATAAAGCAAAATACATTAAACCACTTCTTCAATATCGAAAATATCAGGGAAAAAATCGAGTGTCCTACGGATAAGGATTACAGGATCAAAGATAAAATATATTCAAAAAAAGAACTCATCTGCTTATGTGGGGAAGATCCCGGACTTTTTAGCTGGAATGTAGTTATGCGCCCGGTAATACAGGACACGATCTTTCCGGTACTGGCCACTGTTTGCGGTCCGGGTGAAATAAGTTATTTTGCACAGATCAGCGGAGTGTATGACCTGATGGATGTCAGGCTTCCGGTAATATATCCCAGATCCAGTGCTACAATAATTGAAAAGAGTATAGAAAAAATAATAAAGAAGTTTAGCGGTATTGATACGCTCTTAGAAACAGACAGGGAACTGCTTATTAAAAGATCATTAAATAATAATGAAGACATCAGTATTGAGGGAATGGTGGGAGATCTGGGGATGAAGCTGGAAGCGGCGGTTGAAGATTTTGAAAAAGAGGTTTCACAGACAGGTTTAAGCATCGGTAATTCATCGGACAGGATAAAAAGAAATATTAAGAAGGAAGTAGGCGTACTTAAGGGAAAGATATTTTCTGAACTTAAAAAAGAAAATCAGTGGTTAATAAATGCTTTGAGCAAGTTTGACCTGAATCTGTTTCCAGGAGGAGGATTGCAGGAAAGAGAAGTAAATTTCTTTTATTATGCCAATAAATATGGTATCGGGGTCATAGATAGATTGTATGATTCACTTGATCCGTTTGATTTTGAACATAAACTCTTATTTTTAAACCGGGATGGTAAAAATGGAAAAAAAAGTTGATATAGACATTATTGCGTTCAGTCCTCATCCGGACGATGCTGAAATGGGCTGTGGGGGACTCTTGCTTAAGTCAAAAGACAAGGGGTATAGTACAGGGATAATCGACATTACACGGGCAGAGCTCTCTACTAATGGGGACCCGGAGACAAGGGCAAAGGAAATTGTTGAAGCATCAAGAATATTAAAACTTGATCTCAGGGAAAATCTGGAGCTTGAGGACGCCAATATAAAAAATGATAAAGAAAGCCGCCTGAAGGTGATCGGGGCCGTACGCAAATACAGGCCCGGAATGGTACTAATCCCATATTTTACAGACAGGCATCCTGATCATGAAAACTCCCATAAATTATTAAAGGATGCGATCTTTATTTCAGGACTTGCCAAATTTAAAAACGGTATGGATTCTTACCGGCCAAAAATAATATTAAACTATATGCTCCACTACGAATTCAAACCGAGCTTCATAGTTGATATATCAGGTTATTATGATGATAAATTTAAAGCAGTTGCTGCATATAAGTCCCAATTCTATAGTGATGTTAAAAAGAAAGTCATGACGCATATTGCTTCAAAATATTTTTTTGACATAATAAATAGCCGGCACCGCTGCCATGGCCTTAAGATAATGGCTGAATTTGGAGAAGCATATCATATTGATACAGCTGTAAGGATCGATGATCCACTTAAATATTTTGATTATATTTCCTGATATGCTAAGACCAAAAATAGGTAAAAAGTTAATCTTGAAAGAAGGAAGATAAAAAATGAAGATCGGCATTACATGTTATCCGACATATGGCGGAAGCGGAGTGGTCGCAACTGAACTTGGTATTGAACTGGCCAAAAGGGATCATGAAGTACACTTTATAAGCTATGAACAGCCTTTCAGGTTGGACCAATTCCATGAGAGCGTTTTCTTTCATGAAGTAGAGATGCTCAAATATCCATTGTTTAAGTACCCTCCCTACAGTCTTTCCTTAAGCGTAAAGATGGCACAGATAATAGAATCAGAGAAACTGGATATTTTACATGTTCATTATGCCATGCCTCATGCTGCATCTGCATATCTTGCTAAAAAGATAGTCGGGGACGACAAAATAAAGATAATAACTACACTTCATGGTACTGATATCACATTGGTCGGGAACCATCATTCATTTTTCAGGATCACTAAATTCAGTATCGAAGAGAGCGATGGGGTGACAAGCGTATCGGAATTCTTAAAAGGCGCCACGATAGATACATTTGATATAAAGCGGGAAGTGGAAGTAATACATAATTTTGTAGATACAGAAGTATATAAAAGGGATGAAAACCGGAAAAACCTGGATATGATAGAACCGGACGATAAAGTGATCATACATATATCTAATTTCAGGCCGGTTAAACGGATAGGCAGTATAGTAAAAGTATTCTGCAATATAAGCGAGAAGGTCAAATCAAAACTCCTGCTCGTTGGAGATGGTCCCGAGATGTTCAAGATAAGGAATATGGTCTCAAAGCTCGGTCTGGGCGATAAGGTGATCTTTATGGGCAGGCAGAATGATATAATACCACTTCTTAATATCAGTGATCTTTATATGCTTCCGTCAAAAAGTGAAAGTTTCGGACTTTCTGCACTGGAAGCAATGAGTTGTGAGGTCCCGATAATCGGGACCAGTATTGGAGGACTCAAGGAAGTAGTGGAAGATGGAATAAGCGGCTATATATGTGACCCCGGTGATATTAAAGCAATGAGCAAGGCCGCGATTGCAATTCTGGCCAATAAGAATAACAGGGTAAAGATGGGTCTGGCTGCAAGGGCAAGAGCTAAAAAGTTTGATAGTAAAAATATCATCGATAAATATATTGATTATTATAAAAAGGTATTAGAAGGTAAATACGCAGCCATGGTCCCTTAGAATAGTATTTGAAGAATGGCTTTCAGTGATTCCCGGCCAGGATAAAGTATATTAATATATTTTAATAATTTCTAAAGTATTTTAT